>JAZFPY010000275.1:0-3145 GCA_036444875.1 Woeseiaceae bacterium
TGATCACCTGGACCGGGCTGACAACACCCGAGAAACTGGGTAAGGCGCGGCCATATGTTTTCCTGGCGGCATTCGTCGTCGGCATGTTTCTTACGCCGCCCGATATCATCAGCCAGACGCTTCTCGCTATACCCGTCTATCTGTTGTACGAACTGGGTATCCTGATGTCCAGAATGTTCTCGATCAGGGAAAAAGACACCGGGGAAGAGGCGCAGCCGGGAGCATAGCATCCCGTCGGCACCAACGGGCTAAGCCCGTGTTAAGTAAGGCGATTCTTGCAATTTGGCCCGGGGGGCCGGGCGCAGCGCAATACCCTGATGGTTGCGCCGTAAACAAAATAATGTTTAATGCGGGGTCGGGTTACGGGGGAACGGGCCCGATCGGCGTTTCGTCTTTATTCACTGGCGCCACTCCAGTTCTCAGGCGCATCCTGATCCGAGAGATTTGTCTATGACTGATACCGCCATAACCGGTGACGCTGAAGCCGGTGCACAAATGTTCGGCCACCCACGAGGGCTGGTTACCCTTTTCTTTACGGAGATGTGGGAGCGCCTGAGCTACTACGGCATGCGCGCCCTGTTGGTCTTGTTCATGACAGATCAGATCATGAATGGCGGGATGGCCATGACCGACAAGACGGCGACAGCCATTTACGGAATCTACACCGCCGCCGTGTATCTTGTCGCACTGCCAGGCGGCTGGATTGCCGACCGGCTGCTAGGCGCACAACGCTCTGTATTTATCGGCGGCATTATCATCATGTCCGGCCACTTCGTTCTTGCGGTGCCGTCGTTTTACACATTCTTCCTCGGCCTCCTGCTCGTCGTACTCGGTACCGGGCTGCTCAAGCCTAACGTCAGCGCCATCGTCGGTGAACTTTACGGGACTGGCGACGCCAGGCGTGATGCCGGTTTCACAATCTTTTACATGGGCATCAACCTCGGCGCTTTTCTCGGTCCGCTTATCTGCGGCTACCTTGGCCAGAGCCCGCAGTTTGGATGGCATTATGGCTTCGCCGCCGCCGGTGTCGGCATGTTATTCGGTGTCCTGCAATTTTGGTTGACGCGTCGTCATCTCGGCGAGGCTGGCAGGCTTCCGGCAACAACAGGTGACGCGACCCGCGATGCGCAAAGGCGCCGCAAGGGCTGGCTTATCGTTTCGCTTGCGATGCTTGCTGTCGTGATTACGGTGGGCCTCGGATTCGGTGGCGCACTCACGTTTGACCCGGTGCGTATTGCTCAGCAAACGACCACCCTGATCGTCGTTATGGCATTGGCATACTTCGCGTATATACTTTTGTTTGGCGGGCTTGACACCGTAGAGAAAAAGCGCGTCGTCGTCATCATCATTTTGTTTTTCGGCGCAGCAATGTTCTGGTCCGGCTTTGAGCAGGCCGGCAGCTCGCTGAATCTCTTCGCTGACCGTTATACAGTGCTGAGTATCGGGTCATTCCCATTACTGTCCACGTGGTTTCAGTCACTGAATCCCGCCTTCATTATTATTTTCGCCCCGATGTATGCCTGGATGTGGGTTGCGCTGGCGAAACGGAATCTAAATCCCTCGACGCCGGCGAAATTCGGTATCGGCCTGATAGTTCTTGCGCTTGGCTTCCTCGTCATGGTCGGCGCAGCGAATGTTGTGGCCGCAGGAAACCAGACCTTTCCAACCTGGCTCTTCTTTACTTATCTTTTCCACACGCTTGGCGAACTCGCCCTGTCACCCGTCGGACTGTCGGCCACGACCAAGCTGGCACCGAAGAGATATGTCGGCCAGATGATGGGGATCTGGTTTCTGGGTGCGGCGCTGGGTAATGTCGTCGCCGGGCTGCTTGCCGGTGAGTTCGATGCCGAGAACGTGGCTTCGATGCCTGCACAGTACTTGCAGATCGTGCTGACAACCGGGGGCGCCGGCCTGATACTGCTCTTGTTCACGAAGCCCATAAAGAAACTCATGGGTGGTATCGAGTAATTATCAATAATTGCCGCACAAAAAAGGTGTCAGGTTTATTTTTCTCGAAAAAAATAAACCTGACACCTTTTTTGATTATCGCCCCAGGCACTCTCCCGCATAAGCCAGCTCCTGGCCGGCGTTTTCCATGAGGCACGCGTTGCTGTAAGTGTTGCCATCACGAGCACATACCGGTTGATAGACTCGCGGGCAGTTTTTGCCCTGTGCGTCGCAAAGTCCTGCGCGGCGAATTCTGGCGCCGTTGCGCTCCGCCTGGCAGGCGTTACCATAGGTCAGCCCGTCAAAGCCACAAACCGGGACGTACAGGTGTGGACACGCTCTGACATTACACGCGCCTTCGGTAAAAGTAGTAACGTCGGCTGCGTCAGCCTCGCAGGCATTGGCAAACGTCGTCCCGTCAGCGCTACATACCGGCACATAAACTTTCGCGCAGTTCTTGACATCACAGACCCCGGTTCGCTGCACTGGTACGCGGTCGACATCGGCCTCGCATCGACTGGAATAGGTACGCGCGTTCATGCCACAAACCGGCTCGTAAATTTTCGGGCACCCGCTCACCGTGCAGGCGCCCAGGCTGGCAATTTCGATGCCGGCACTCAAAGCCAGGCACTCGTTGCTGTAGGTGATGCCATCGACCCCGCAAACCGGGTCCACCTCCTCCGTACACGCTTCGGCAATCTCGGGACATAGCCCCTGCGATACGACAGCGACACCGGCTGCCTCGGCAAAACATTCATTGCTGTAGCTGTTGCCATCCATGCCGCAGACCGGCTCGAATTCTTCGCTGCAGGCCGCAGCGTCCGCACAGATACCCCTGGATGCGACATCCACGCCTGCCACCCGGGCCATGCAGTCGTTACTGTAGGTCTTGCCGTCCACACCACATACGGGGTCATACTGCATGGTGCACGCCATTTCCTCGACCCCGAGCGTCGTCGACTCACCGATGTTCGTTTCTTCGGCAAGGCACAGATTGCCTGCAGCGAAATACAGAGCGATGCCGGGCAAGAAAATCTGTCTAATTGTTTTGTCTGTGCTGAATTTCATCGCAGCGGATTATTACAAAGTTCCGGATCTTAGATCGATTTTCGTTTCGCGGGTTCATTTTGCCTGTCGAAACCCGCAATGCGGGCGATCAAGCCGGCACTGCGCTTCCCCAGTAATTGTAAGAAAGAAT
>JAZFPY010000276.1:0-2501 GCA_036444875.1 Woeseiaceae bacterium
GGCAAATAACAGCCCGGTTGCGATTGCATATCGATAGAAAACCGATACCTCGGGCGGCACCACCCCGAGTTGAAACTCGATGGCAAGCCAGGTCGATCCCCAGACCAGTACGGTGACCACATAAAGCATCCAGTTACGCATCTTCCTGCGGTCTCCCGGCACTGTTACAGCCATCGAGTTCACCAAGCGCGTCGTCCAGCATCTGCGTGCGAATGTTGCGCAGGTGATGTAGTCGAAGCATCGGCCTTGCCAGCCGGGCGAGTGCGCGGCGCCACGCGAATCGATGCTGTCTGGCTACTATTACCGGAGAGCGAATATGCCCCGCCAAGGTAAACAGGTGATCCTGATAGGCGTCTTTGCAGTGGCAGTTTTGACCGTTCATGGTTGCCTCCTGAAGGGTTCTTGTTGAACGAAGTGCTTGACTATACGGTTCTATTGGAGCTATAACAGATGCAATTTTATGGAAATGTAAGGTGAACAGTTGATGCTTGCCGTCGATAAAGAAAGCAGCGATTATCTCTATCGCCAAGTCGTTGATTTAATTTCGGATAACATCGAGTCCGGCGCGCTGATGCCGGGCGACCGTCTGCCCTCCCTGCGCCGGATGAGCCATCGAATCGGCGTGAGCATCCCAACGGTACGGCAGGCCTATGTCGAGCTCGAGCGCCAACGGCGTGTCCAATCGCGGCCGCAGTCGGGTTTCTATGTCCGTGGCCTCCCCAGCAACGAACTGGTCAGGCCGACACCCCCTTTCCGCCGTTCAGCCAGGCCCATCCCGATCATTGGGCGCAGCCTGATGCAGCGCGTTTATGATGGTCTCTACACACCCGGTGTGGTGCCGTTCGGTATCGCAAATCCCTGCATGGTGAAGCCCGCTGCAAAAGCGCTGCATCGCACGATGAAGCGGGTCATGGCGCGCGCCCAGGAACGAAGCCTTGCTTACGCGCCTACCCTGGGTGAAGCGGGGCTGCGGCGCCAGATTGCCTACCGCTACCTGGATACCGTCGGCGGAAAAATCGATCCGGACAACATTTGTATCACTAACGGCGGCCAGGAAGCCTTGTTTCTTGCGTTGCAAGCTGTGGCCGGCAAAGGTGATGTTATCGCCGTCGAATCGCCGACTTACCACGGCCTCCTCGAGCTTATCGATAGTCTCGGCATGCTCGCGATCGAAATCGAGACCTGCCCGGAGGAAGGCATAACTCTCAGCGCACTGCGCAAGACCCTGAAAGCGCACCCCGTGAAGGCCTGCATGTTTTCCACAACGCTGAGTAATCCGCTGGGCGTCAGCATGCCGGAGGAGCTGCGACAAGAGCTGGTCGAGATGCTCGAAGCGCATAGCGTCGTACTCATCGAGGACGACGTATACGGCGACCTCCTGTTTGACGGCCACCGGCCCAAGCCGGCCGAATTCTTTTCACGCTCCGGAAGCGTTATGACCTGCGGATCATTCTCCAAGACGATAGCACCGGGCTATCGCATAGGATGGTTGATTGCAGGGAAGTACATCGACCAGATTATGCAGCTCAAAAGGTCTTTCTCATGTTCGTCCGGCCTCCTCCAGCAACTCACTTTGAGCGAGTTTCTTGCCACCGGAGACTATGACCGCTACCTGAAGACGCTAAGACCCGAACTGCAGTGCAACGCCGAGCGGATGAGCGCAGTGGTCGCTCAGTATTTTCCGCGGCAAACCAGGACCTCCAAGCCCGTTGGCGGCTGCGTGCTCTGGCTCGAATTGCCGAAAAAAGTTGATTCGGAGATTCTTTTCGAGCTGGCGATCGAGGCCGGCATCAGCATAGCGCCTGGCCTGATATTTTCACCCTGCAACAGATACCGGAATTTCATACGCCTGAGCTTCGGCCATCCCTGGTCAGAGCAAATAGAGGAAAGTATTGAATGGCTTGGCCGTAAAGTGGCAGCCATTGCGGCCGGAAACTGACAGGCGTTTCCTGTAACAGCTCAGACTCGACCGCACAGGCACCGCCCGATTAGATCGGGTTCGATAGTCCGCATTGGCCGAGACCGGCGATGCAATCGATTCGAACCGTGCTGCCGCGACAGGCGCAATCCGGCCATAAGTGGCAGTCCTTTTTTGGGATTTCAATTGTAGTGTGGAGACGCAACCACTGCGGCAAATAGCTGGACGAGGTTAATTTAGCCGCCCGCCGTCAAGTACGGAATCGTTCCCGCGGCATCGGTTGAGTCTATGGCGATGAATTGGCTGTCGGTACCTGCCTGTCGGGCTGCAGCATACGGCGCGTAATCAGGATCCGCGATGAAAGCTTGTAAGGCATCCATGCTCGGAAATTCAATTATTGCGACCAGATTTGCATCAGACTGATTTCCTTCTATCGTGGTGATATTGCCGCTGCGAGAAAGGTACTTACCGCCGTGTCTATCGACGATATCGTGCACCTTGGCAGCGTAGTCCGGAATCCAGCTGTCGTCGTTGACTTTGACTTGCGCGATCAAATAGTTCGTCATCCTCTTTACCCTCACCG
>JAZFPY010000277.1:0-4245 GCA_036444875.1 Woeseiaceae bacterium
TCGAAGTTGATTTCGCCGGGTTCGTTGGCGGTTTGATCACTCATCGTTTTTCTTGTTACTTAGCTTTGGCTAGTAGGTACCAGCAACGCTTGCACGTTGTTGAATCAGCGACAACACAACGTCAATCGTCGGTGTTGGAACTTCGACCAGGTGTCCTAGTTCCTGCACTGCAGTGACCAACGCGTCGATCTCCATCGGCCTGCCAAGCTCCAGGTCCTGTAACATCGATGTCTTGTGCGGCCCTACAGTCGCGCCGCCCGCAAGCCGCCGGTCCACAGTGACACGAAACTTCGCGCCGAGCTTCTCACCTATTGCCTGCGCCTCGAGCATCATCAGTCGGCAGACACCGGCGGTGCCCGGTTCGGTGGCGACCAGATCCAAAGTGGCATGAGTGAGTGCACTGATTGGATTGAAGCAGAGATTTCCCCACAGCTTGACCCAGATATCATCGCGTATGTTGTTGCGCACGCGGGAGGTGAATCCTGCATTCTGCAACGTGTGACACAGGGTTTCCGCCCGTTCCGATTGCCGGCCGTCCGGTTCCCCCAAGATCAAGCGGTCGCCCTCTATGTGCCGAATTACGCCTGGCTCTGCAATCTCGGCGGCCGGATAGACCACGCAGCCGATCGCGCGCTCGGGGCCAATTGCCTCCCATATCCTGCCGCCCGGATCGACACTTTCCAGCTTATGGTTTTCGTACGGGCCCGCGAGCTTATAGAAGTACCACCAGGGTATGCCGTTTACGCCGGTCACAACGGCAGTGTTGTCGTCCAGGAGTGGTTGAATCTGATCGACGATATGCGGAAACGAGTGCGCCTTGAGGGTAATGATAACAATATCCTGTGGGCCGGCTTCAGACGGGTCTTCAATGCAGCGAGGATGAGCAACCCGTTCTTCACCATTGATAAGGAGTCTTGCCCCGTTCTTCTGCATGGCAGCGAGATGTGGTCCGCGCGCGATCATGGTGACATCTTCGCCAGCCAATGAAAGTTGAATGCCCACCCATGCACCAATAGCGCCGGCCCCGTAGATGCAGATTCGCATCAAACGATCCCCAGCTTTTCAGCAAGGCCGATGCGTTGCAGCTTGCCAGTCGCACCCTTGGGAATTTCATCAACAATGACGACTTTGCGCGGCACTTTAAAAGAGGCCAGACGTTCGGATGCGAATGATCGGATATCCTGCTCATCTGCAGTGGCACCATCACGAAGCACTACTGCCGCGGCCACTTCTTCGCCGAGCGACTTGTGCGGCATCGCAAATGTCACAACCTGCTGTATCGCGTCGTGGTCCATCAATACATCGTCGACTTCACGCGGCGATATTTTCTCACCGCCCCGATTGATGATCTCCTTGAGCCTGCCGGTAATTGTCAGGTATCCATCCTTATCCATGACACCCTGGTCTCCGGTACGGAACCATCCATCTACAAAACACTCACTATTCGCCTGCGGATTATTCTCGTAGCCTTTGGTTACATTGTCTCCCCGGATAACGACCTCACCGGTTTGCCCCCGCGGCAGAAGATCGGGCCCGGACTCGTCCATGATGGCTACTTCGGGCCCTGCAGCACAACCGACTGTGCCCGGCTTTCGTTTGCCTGGCGGAAGTTGGTTGCAGGTCATCTGATGTGAGGCTTCAGTCATCGCATATGCTTCTATAACCGGTACCCCAAAAGTTTTCTCAAGCTCAAGCAACACCTGGGGCGGCAGCGACGACGATGAAGAGCGAATAAAGCGAAGATTTGTCCGCTCGATGATCTCTTGATTCCGTTTTGAGCGCGCCAGTATTGCCTGATGCATGGTCGGCACCGCCGAATACCAGGTTGGTTGCGCCTGGTCCAACCAGTTGAAGAACCTGAGCGCATCGAAGCCGGGCGCGGCGAATACACTTGCGCCATTGCCAAGTGTCGCCAACACGGCCGCCATCAAGCCATGAATATGGAAGAGCGGCATGACATTAAGGCACACATCGGCAGATTCGAGCCGCAACGTATTCTGAATATTACGAACCGATGCACAAACATTGCTATGACTGAGCGGCACGATTTTCGGCCGGGACGTTGTGCCGGATGTATGCAGAACCAGCGCCACATCATCCGGACCAGCCAAGCCGCCGTTCGCCGGCATCGATTGCGGTGACGCTTGTTCCGCTTTAAGTGTAAAGATACCGGCAGGCTGGTCTTGATCCGCACACAGTTCCAGTATCTGTATCTTTCGTCTTCGCGCGGCGCCGACAGCCGGTGAATCGGTGCCCTGCAGGACAACCAGCGCTCTTGTCTCGAGATCGGACAAATTGAAATCGAATTCGTCCTGTGTATAGGCCGGATTCAATGGCGCGGTCGTCGCACAACAGGCAATCGACAGAAATGCTGTTGCCATCTCGGGCCCGTTCGGCAACACGATTGCCACACGGTCATTTCGACCTATACCTAAGTTGTTAAGCGACGCTATTGTTAGCCCAACCTGAGCCCTGAGATCACGATACGAAAGTGCCGATCGGTCTAGCCCTGAAACCGCAATATCATCGTCGTCCCCATGCTGTAGAAGATCGTGGATCGTGGTGTGACTGGTCAATGATCGCTCCTGGCTATTGTTCTAGTTCCAGCCCGTGTATTGCATCAGTTGGTGCGATATCCAGGCTGGCAGCGATGATTCCCCGCTTAATTACAGAATTCTGCTCAGTGCTCTGTCAAGGCTCGCAACGCTGCGTTCAATATTATGCAGCTTGTCCAGACCAAACAGCCCGAGGCGAAACGTTCGGAAATCGTCGGGCTCATCACATTGCAGTGGCACCCCGGCCGCAATCTGCAAACCTTGTTGTGCGAATTTGCTGCCGGTCTTTATATCCGGATCATCGGTATAACAAACTACAACACCCGGCGCTTCAAATCCCGGAGCTGCGATGCTTTGGATACCCCGTTCGGCCAAAAGCGCGCGAACACGATCACCGAGTTCCTGTTGTTCCGCACTAACTTTCTCGAATCCATAGGATTCCGTTTCTTTCATAACCTCACGGAAAGCAGTCAATGAATCAGTTGGCATCGTGGCATGATAGGCATGGCCGCCATTTTCATAGACCTGCATAATCTCCAGCCACTTGCTCAGATCGCAGGCAAAACTGGTACTCGTGGTGGACGACATGGCATTGAGTGCATCATCGTTCAGCATGACAAATGCACAACAGGGCGAACCACTCCAGCCCTTCTGTGGTGCACTGATCAACACATCGACGCCAGTGGCTCTCATATCGATCCAGATCGTACCGGACGCAATGCAATCAAGAACAAACAATCCACCATGTGCATGAACAGCGGCAGCCACCTTCTGCAGGTAGTCATTAGGTAAAAGCATCCCCGAAGACGTCTCCACATGGGGTGCAAATACGACATCGGGCTGTTCATCGTCGATTGTCGCGACGACTTCTTCAATGGGCGCCGGGATAAACGGCTGTTGCGTTCCGGCACCGATCGTGCGTGCCTTCAGAACGGTCGAACTCGCCGGGATATTTCCCATGTCGAATATCTGGGTCCAGCGAAAGCTGAACCAGCCATTGCGAATGACCAGACAGTTCATGCCGGTCGCGAACTGGCGCGCCACGGCTTCCATTCCAAATGTACCGCTGCCCGGCACAATGGCCAAGGCATCGGCATTGTAGACCTGTTTCAGTGTCGCAGATATGTCCTTCATTACTGACTGGAATACGCCCGACATGTGATTGATTGCGCGGTCCGTGTATACGACCGAATATTCGAGCAGTCCGTCCGGATCAACGCCGGGTAGCAAACCGGGCATGCAAATCTCCCTGTAACAAAAGCAGTATCAGGATTATGGGTCTTTTGGACAACAAATGGGCACCTAGGGCGATTGTCGCTAGGTGCTGCAGGGCGGAAGCTGACCTAAGCCGCTGATAGTAAATGGTGGCCAGGGGGTGACAAATCGGCAGGATCGCCGGATTTTCTGAATGTAATTCATACTACTTTAGGTGGGATCAAGCAACTACGAACCACCGTCTTCGTCTGCGGTGCGTAAATAGAACCACCTAGCTCGTCACCAAGTAGTTTTGTAGGTAATCAAATGCAACAAGGACGGCGCTGCGGGAGACTTGCGGGACAAAGCCATATCGCGAAACGCTATTACTAACCGAGTGGTTCGAGCAGCAAAGGTGCACCTTACGGCCGATGATTGCGACTAATTTGCGTATTGGATATTCGCGTTGTTCGATGCGATCGGCACTTAATCGTCC
>JAZFPY010000278.1:0-2165 GCA_036444875.1 Woeseiaceae bacterium
GCGTGCCAATCGTCGCTCGTAGTTGTCACCCGTAGTTGTCGCTCGTAGTTAATCGCTCGTAGATGGACGAGTGACGAATTCATTTCGCCCGGGCCCCTGGCTCGGGCGATTTCTATATACTGGCGCGCACAGTCAGGCTCAAAACGATAAGAATAGGAGTGCTCTGATGACCAAACGTTCCTGGTCCGTTGATTCCCTGGTGTTGATCTTTTCGATCATTATCCTCGCGCAACTCCTTGTATATATAGTTCCACAGGGCCAGTTTGAACGCGAGCCGTATCCTGACAACCCCAACCGGTCAATGGTTGTGGCCGAGACCTATGCGAAGGCGACCGCGGAACAACAGATCGATATTCAACCCTGGTATTTTCTGCTTGCAATTCCCAAGGGACTCGAAGCAGCCCAGGATATTGTTTTTCTGATCTTCCTCGTGGGCGGAGTAATCGCCATCCTCAGAAAGAGCGGTGCAATCGATGCCGTGCTGCACAAGGCAGTCGCGAAACTCGGCAAGAGCCCGTGGATACTGATTGCTGGTTGTCTCATCATGTTCAGCCTTGGTTCCTACACGATAGGCATGGGTGAAGAGTATGTGCCGCTGATACCCATTATCGTGACAATGAGCCTGGCGATGCGTATGGACGCAATTGTTGCGATGGGGATGGTCTGGATCCCTTACGGAATCGGTTGGGCCTGCGCCGGAACAAATCCTTTTGGCGTAATCATCGCGCAAAACATTGCGAATGTTCCAATCACCTCAGGATGGGCATTTCGCCTGGTGATGCTCGCCGCGTTCCTTGCTGTCGCTTTTCACCATCTTTACAGATACGCGATGAAGGTCCAGCGCAATCCGGAGGCAAGTCTCGTGGCGCATATCGACTACAGTTCGGGCTTTGATCCGCCCGCGGATGTTCGCCTGACTGGTTCGAGAATCGCTGTACTGCTCGTATTTGTGACCGGCATTGTCGGATTCGTTGCCGGTGTGGCGAAGTACGGCTGGTATATTGGCGAGCTGAACGCCGTGTTTCTCGGCATCGGTTTGCTCACCGCATTGATCGCACGGATTCCCGCCGGCGAAACGAGTCGCACATTCATCAAGGGTGCTGCAGAAATGACTGCAGCGGCTTTGATGGTCGGATTCGCGCGCACGATCGAGGTCGTGCTCTCCGACGGTCGCGTCATCGATACCATCATCAATGCCCTTGCGGATCTCCTCAAGAATTTCGGAGCGGAAGTAGCTGCGCTGGGCATGCTTGTCGTTCAGACGATCTGCAACTTCTTCATCCCTTCCGGCAGCGGCCAGGCATTTGTAACGATGCCGATCATGTCCCCGCTCGCAACACTCACCGGCGTCCCGCAACAAACCGCCGTATTGGCCTATCAGTTTGGTGACGGCTTCACAAATATGATCGTCCCGACCAGTGCACTGGTCATGGGGGCACTGGCGCTCGGCAGGATTCCCTATGGGGCCTGGGTCAGATTCACAGGACCGCTGTTACTGAAGCTCTTTGCGATGGCGGCCGTCTTCCTGATCCTGACGATCCACATTGGCGATGCCGTCGGCTTCAATCCGTGACTTTGGCTGAAAGCATCCAGTGCACCAGCACCAGCTTCAAGATGGTGGACGGGTTGTAAGCGCGACCTGAAACATTCATCTGGTCCAAACACGGCGGGAACAGGAAAGCCATGTTTGCTCAGGTCAGACTGGTGTAGAAGATCAGGCCGATGACCACGGGTGCGACATATCGAAGAATTAAACGCAGGTACCCAATAAGCACTTTGTTGCGCAAACCGAGTTCGTCCAGGAGCGCTTTTTTCGACATTATCCAGCCGGCAAAGACTGCGATGAGCAACGCATTAAAAGGGAGCATCAGATTGGATACGAGGAAATCGAGCAGTTCGAAAATTCCTTTTCCCTCCAACAGCGGCACGAAGTCCAGTAATTTCAAATCCGACCAGACATTGAAAGACAGTAAAGCTGCGATACCCAGCACCCAGCCACAGCTTCCAGCGAGAATTGCCATTTTTGGGCGGGAAAATGCCTTATGCTCCTCCAGCCAGGATACTACCGGTTCCAGCATTCCGATCACGCTTGAGAATGCCGCAAAAAACAACAAGATAAAAAACAAAATGCCCACGATATGCCCGCCCGGCATGTTGCCAAATGC
>JAZFPY010000279.1:0-4293 GCA_036444875.1 Woeseiaceae bacterium
CTAATGGTGCCCGGAAGGGGGTCTGCCGCCAATTAAGGAAAGCATACCCGCGACAATCAGCACCCAGCCGAGCCCGGGCATCGTGTCGAGAGCAAGAATCAAGGTACCCGAGATAGCTGCTGTTAACCCCACAGCGAGCAGGAAGCGCTGTTTTTGTTGCCGTTCCAACTGCTCACGCAGCAATTTGAGTTCCGGCGTGTGCGCTCTTACCCGTAATTTTCCCTCGGCAGCCTGATCCGCGAGATGTTTGATCGCTGCCGGTAATTCCCGCAACGCGTCCCGAAGCTGCGGCAGGTTTTCACGAAGGTCGCCAAGGACCGCTCGCGGACCGACTTGCTCATCCATCCACTGGCGCAGTACCGGTTGCGCCGTTTTCCATAAATCAAGCTCGGGATACATCTCCCGCCCAAGGCCTTCGATGTTGAGCAAGGTCTTGTGCAGGAGAAGCAGCTGCGGTTGGATCTCCATGTTGAAACGTTGCGCTATCCGAAAAAGACGGATCAAGATCTGTGCGAAGGAAATCTCCGCCAAAGGCTTGTTGAATATCGGCTCGCAGACGGTTCGAACCGCGGTTTCGAGTTCGTCGATTCGTGTATCAGGCGGTACCCAGCCGGAGTCCAGATGGAGCTTGGCAATTTTGTAATAGTCGCGATCGAAAAACGCCAGGAAATTGCCTGCCAGATATTGCTGATCGCTTGGGCTCAGCGTTCCAACGATGCCGAAGTCCACGGCGGCGTACTTCGGTCGTTCCGGATCGTCGACAATCACGAAGATATTTCCGGGGTGCATGTCTGCATGAAAGAAGTTGTGCCGAAAAACCTGTGAGAAAAAAATCTCCACACCGTTTTCCGCCAGTGTCTGAATATTGGTCCCCGCAGCCCTGAGCGCCTCCATGTCGCTGATCGGGATGCCATAAACCCTTTCCTGAACGAGAATTTCGGGCCGGCAGAAATCCCAGTAAATCTCCGGGACATAAAGCATGTCGGAATCCTGAAAATTTCGCCTTAGCTGCGCTGCGTTCGCACCTTCGCGCATCAGATCGAGTTCATCGATGACAGTTTTTTCGTACTCGGCAACCAACTCGAGGGGACGAAGGCGCTTGCTGTTCTCCCAGTACTTGTCCGCGAGGCCTGCAATGGCGTACAGAACATCGAGGTCTTGTTCTATCTGATCGCGGACACCCGGGCGCAACAACTTGACGATGACCTCGGTGCCGTCCTCGAGTGCGGCGGTATGTACTTGCGCGATCGATGCCGCGGCGAGCGGTTCAAAGTCGAAGCGGGCGAATACTTCATCGACGGGTTTGCCATATGTCGCGCTAAGAATAGCAACAGCCTCCTCCGCCGGAAACGGCGGCACCCGGTCCTGCAGCTTGGCCAGCTCATCGGCAATATCACGGGGCAGCAAGTCCCTCCGGGTCGAAACTGCCTGGCCGAATTTGACGAAGATCGGACCTAACTCTACAAGTGCGAGCCGTATTCTCTCGCCCAGCGGGGCGGACCGGTCACTTCTTCGTGGCAAGAGATAAAAGAAAAATCGTAACGGCCGCAGGATATGGGTCGCCGTGATGATCTCGTCCAGGCCGTGACGAACCAGAACACGCTGGATACTCAGGAGTCTGAGCAGTGTGCGTATCCGTCGCATATTCCTGGCTAGTGCTCTTTTGGCCGCTTCGCGTCCGGGGTTTCGACGCGGCTCAGGCGCGCTTCAAACCTCGCGACATCGTCGCGCAGCGCATCGACATTCCGGGCAAATGCTTCAACTTCATACCGGGTCGGCACGTCACGCCGCTCTTCCTGCAGATACTCGCTGATATTTTGCTGTAGCGTCGAACCCGCTTCCCAGCCCCACTTGCGAACACTTCTCGCGACCTCACCGAGATGGTGGGCAGCAACGTCTCCGATGATGCCCGACAGCTCCTCTTCGATATCAGGTTTGCCATAGTCGAGCAGTTTCTGAAATCCTTGTGCGACTTCCGCGTCCCCGCTCAACTCGAGGGATCCGTCGCGAATCGCCTCTTCTCCTGCCGTACCTGCAAAACGAGCCAGCGTCAGGATCGAGCCAGCGATAATGACATCGGGCTCGCCGTCAAAATCACCGAAGACCACGATCTCGTCGGGGCAAACGCAAAAGTACATCGCGAGGGCCGTATCCTTTACCCTTATTGCTATCACTTTGCCGTCGAGCTCCTCGCAGAGTTCCCGGGCCGGCGTCGTCGCCCTGATTTGCCTGTTTACAAACTTCGTCAGGGGTTTGAACAATGTCTCGAGCGCATCCATCAAATCCGGTATCCAATATGTAATGCCACGATTCCGCCGGCAAGGTTGTGGTAACGGCAGCGCTCGAAGCCGGCCTCCTTCATCATCCTCAATAATTCATCCTGGTCCGGGTGCATTCGTATGGACTCGGCCAGGTACCGATAGCTGGACTCGTCATCTGCTACCAGTTTGCCCAACAAGGGGATTACTTTGAATGAATAAAAGTCATAAATAGGCTTGATCGCATCTGCCGGTTTGGAAAATTCGAGAATCAAAAGCTTGCCGCCTGGCTTAAGGACACGCAGCATCGATGCCAGTGCAGCGTCCTGATTGGTCACGTTCCGCAATCCGAAGGCGATTGTGATGCAGTCAAAACTGCCGGACGCGAAAGGCAGCTTTTCGGCGTCAACCTGAGCCACCGAAAGATTACCGGCGACACCTGCATCTATGAGGCGGCTCCTGCCCTCGCGAAGCATGTTCGCATTAATGTCGGCGAGCACCACATGCCCCCGATCGCCTGCTTTGCCGGCAAAAACCCTGGCCAGGTCGCCGGTGCCGCCCGCGAGATCCAGCACGGATTGACCGCGTCGCACGCCCGCCTGCTCTATCGTAAAGCGCTTCCACAACCTGTGAAGACCGCCGGACATCAGATCGTTCATGATGTCGTAACGGCCGGCAACGGAATCAAACACGTCTTTGACTCTGCGTGCCTTGTCTTCTACTGGAACGGCCTCGAAGCCGAAATGCGTGCTGCGTGCTTCTTCTCTCATTATTCTAATTGGTCGCCGGATCATGGCGAGCATAACCCGCTGATTTAAGCCGGTCGAGGTAGTCCTGCCAATATTCCGCCTGTTGCGCGCCCAGTTCGTACAGGTATTTCCACGTATAAAGTCCGGTGTCGTGGCCGTCATTAAAAATGAGCCGCACCGCGTAAAGCCCGATTGCTTCGATTGACGTTACCCGGACATCTTCTTTTCCGGTTTGCAGCACTCCCGGCCCGGGGCCGTGACCCTGCACTTCGGCAGACGGAGAAAAAACGCGAAGGTACTCGAACGGCAGATCAAAGGATCTCCCGTCGTCAAACTGCACGGCGATCAGACGCGATGCTTTACGAAGTTTTATCTCGACAGGAGTGGCGCTCATTGTGTTATTTCGCCGGTGTTCGAATAAGTCCTCAGGTTACCGCACTCTCTAAAGAATATAACGGCTGAGATCCTCGTCTTGCGAGAGTTCGGCAAGATGGTCATCAACATAACCGGCGTTTATCTGCACATGCGACCCGCTCTTGTCCGAGGCTTCGAACGATACAGTCTCGAGCAGTCGTTCCATGACGGTATGCAGTCGCCGGGCGCCGATGTTCTCCGTGTTTTCGTTGACATGAAAAGCGACTTCGGCGATTCGTCGAACACCGCTCTCGACAAACTCCAGGCTGACATCCTCGGTCGACAGCAGCGCTTTGTATTGCGATGTCAGAGACGCATCCGGTTCCGTCAGGATGCGAACGAAGTCTTCGGTCGTGAGCGACTTTAGCTCCACGCGAATGGGAAACCGGCCCTGTAATTCGGGAATCAGGTCAGATGGCTTGCAAACATGAAAAGCACCCGAGGCGATGAATAGAATGTGATCTGTCTTGACCATGCCGTACTTCGTGTTGATCGATGAGCCTTCCACCAGTGGCAGCAGGTCTCGTTGCACGCCTTCGCGGGAAACATCCGCGCCCATCGTTTCTGTTCGCCGGGCCACTTTGTCGAGCTCATCGAGAAATACGATGCCGTGTTGCTCGACCGCGTCAAGCGCTCGCGACTTGATCTCTTCCTCATCGAGCATTTTTGCGGCTTCCTCGTCCGTCAGAAGCTTCAATGCGGCCGTGACCTTGAGTTTCTTCGTCCTCTGCCGTCCGCCCGACAGATTCTGAAACATGCCTTGAAGCTGGCTCGTCATCTCTTCCATTCCCGGCGGCGCCATTATTTCGACACCCATCGCCATTGCCTGAATGTCGATCTCTATTTCCTTGTCGTCGAGCTTGCCCTCACGA
>JAZFPY010000280.1:0-2568 GCA_036444875.1 Woeseiaceae bacterium
AGAGTCCCAGTTGCGCAGTACGCCGACCGCCTCTGCAACGCCTGAGTTCGCCTGGCCTGACTCATCGAAAGCGTCGATCAGACCGGGGATGAGCTTCCCGAAGCCCGGCAGGTAGGAGTCGTAAGCCAGCTCGATCAGCTTATCCAGTGTCAGACCCGTCACTGGCGTCAGCACGCCAACGGCGTGGATGCCGCGGAAGTTCTCCGCATCGGGCGCCATGTAACGCGGGTAGTCTTCCCGTTTCGGACTGTATTCACCTGCGGACGTAAATGGTGTGGAATTGCAATTCTGGATCCAGCCGTTCGGTGGGTTGAATACGGTCACGATCTCATCAACCGTGTGCAAACCCTGCCAGTCGGTGGCCGGGTTACTGCCATCTACGGGCATGGAATAGTCAAGTTCGGGATCACGACGCGGCACGAAATTGCCATGGTAGTAAGCGATGTTCCCCTGCGAATCTGCGTACACGGTGTTGTTGGACGAGTTAGTGCGGATGTTCATCATCTCGCGAAATTGCTCGTGACCGTCTAACTTGGTGCGGATGAACGATTGCTGCAGCGCATGCACCGGATCCCAGTTCAGCTTCGTGGCAACCCATTTGCCGTCCACGCTGTGTGTCACCGGGCCGTGATGGGTGCGATACATAGGGAACGTGCGTTCCGACATTTGCTCCCCATCCTTGTACTTCAGCGTCACCTCTGAAACCTCAACCGGACGCTTCTCATCACCATATCGATAGAGGAGCTGACCGTCTTCCTCGATGACGTCCTCGATAAATTCGTCCATGAAGTCGACCCGCGTTGACGTGTGCATCCAGCCAGTATTCTCATTGAATCCCTGGTAGACGAAAAACTGACCCCAGGTCACCGCGCCGTACGCGTTCAGGCCCTGCTCACTAACCACATGGATCTCGCCGCGAAAGAAGAAGGAAGTGTGCGGATTAATGAGCAGCATCGCGCTGCCGGACTCGGTCAGCTCGCCAGCGATGGCAAAACCATTCGAGCCGCTCGTTTCCTTAAATCTACGGCGCGTCGCCAGTCCGCTCTGGATAACTGCGGTTTTTATCTCACCACCGTAAAACGCTTCGATACCCTCGAGCGGGACCGATTCGATATCGCCGCCGATCGAGCCTTCGCTGAAATACATCGGCATCCACGACTCGAAGCGCGTCAGCAGCCTGGGTTGCACGTCGGCGTGCGTATAGAGGTAGAAGTTAATGCCATCGGCAAAAGCATCACAGAGCTCTTTGAGCCAGTCCGGCGCTGCCGCGTAAGCCGCTTTTGCTTCATCGACGGTCATGTAAAGACGTGCCCGGAGGTCACTGTAGAGCGCCTCCTCGCCTGCCACTTCCGCGAGTCGCCCGGTCGCCCAGATATAGTTCTGCTCCACCCGGTTGAAGTCGTCCTCGCTTTGCGCATATAGCATGCCGAACACAGCGTCGGCATCCGATCTGGCATAGATGTGCGGCACACCGAAGTCATCCCGGATAATAGTGACCTTTTGTGCGCGCGCCTGGAGACGCTCGTACTCTGGATCGGCGGCTTGTTGGGAACAGGCCGACAACAGAAAAAGTAACACGAACACCAGTTGTGCTATCGGCGAATATCTCAATTGCATAGGGCACCCGCGACGTAAAAGTAGTTCAGCAGACGAAGATGCATAAGGGTTATTCTTGTACCGCAATTGTAGTCGCGGGAAAAGGGGGTAAGACAAAATCGACGACAAACGGCACCTTATTGCGGTTGTCGAAAACGTCAACGCGACAGGATTTCTTTTCCTTTAGGTCTGTCTGAGCCTTATTTGGAAATTCCCAATCGTGATAGTGTCACTGGCTCGCAAATCGCAGCGAGTAATCGTCCTGGAATTGACTCTCGTTCCGTTGGAGCTGTTCAGGTCTTCGATGTAAAGCCCCTTTTCGGTGCAAAAGATCAGTGCGTGGTGACGACTGACAAATTCACTGTTGAGACGCAGCTCGCTGTCCTCACCCCTTCCTATCATGATACGCGACTGACCTTCTGCAATCTCCATGACCTGTTCGATTTTTCCATCCCTGACAACCTCGAATGCTGTGATGATGCCGGCGAACTGCTCGGCAGTGGATTCCAGCCTGGATGCCGTTGTGCGTGCCGTCAGCTGTTTTTCGGGTTTCGGTGAATCGCGCGCTTCGGGCTTCGGCTGCGCAATCAACTTTGAGTTCTCTGTCAGTTGCGCCTGAGTCCCCGTGAGCATTTGTCTGACCCCCTGCAGTTCCAATTCGAGGGTTGGAATGTCGTCGGCTTGTTCCAGTTCCGTATCACGGGATTCAAGTTCCTTGTTCTTCGCCTCTAATGCCATGATTTCCTGGCTGTACGGGGCCACCTCAGCTTTCGGATCCGCGATACGCGCGTCTTCTTCCGACACGGACTCCTCCAGGTTCTTCAGATCATCAACGTGAAGTCGCAGCGATTCGCTTTCATTCTGCGATTCCTGGAGCAGCTTTTCGAGCTCGCCAAAAACCTCGTCTCGCGAATCCAGCTCGCTCCGGAGCATAAACAGCTCGCCAGCTTTTTTCTCGATCTCGTCCTTGAG
>JAZFPY010000281.1:0-2331 GCA_036444875.1 Woeseiaceae bacterium
GGATGATAAACGCCTTGTAAAACAACTACTTGCTCACGATGAGCAGGCATTTGACACGTTTTTTAACGATAACTTTGCGAGGCTGTACCGATTCGCGTTAACGCGCCTGTCCGATGATCCGGATGGCACACGCGAGGTCGTGCAGATTACGTTAAGCAAAGCCATCCAGAAGCTGCATACCTACCGGGGTGAAGCCGCTCTGTTTACCTGGCTCTGTGCGATCTGCCGAAATGAGACGAGCGACTGGTTGGCGAATCAGCGCCGGTACCGCGACCATATCGTGCTTACAGAGGACATTCCCGAAGTAATGGCCGCCGTCGATTCCTATCAGGCACCCCAGGAGGACAGTCCGGAACGACACGCGGAGCGTATGGAGGGCCTTCGGCTGATACAGGTTGCGCTGGATCGGCTGCCGGCGAAATACGGCGACGTGTTGGAGTGGAAATACATAGAAGGTTATTCGGTTAAAGAGATAGCCGAAAAACTGGAACTTGGGCACGAAGCGACTCAGTCTTTGCTTGCACGGGCAAAGCGGGCATTCGGTGACGTGTACTCGTCACTGACCGGTCCTTTACGATCGGAGCCGAATAGTGCAGGACTAACGCAGCCATGAATGAGATGAATCAGAAACAGGACCTTCGGTCGGAGCGGGCACTCGAGGAGTTGCTCAGCAAAGCACAGCCGAGGCCGTTACCACCACAACAGGACGAAGAGTCGATTCGTCAGGCTGTACGCGCTGAATGGGATCAGGTAACGAAACGAAGAATACGAACTCGCCGCGTAACACAGTTCGCGCTCGCGGCATCCGTTTTATTGGCTATCTTTGTGAGTCTGAATGCGCTGCGCGGTCCGTTCGATGGCAAGCAATTACAGCAGCTGGCGAGTATAGAAAAGCAATTCGGCATCATAACGATGCTGAATAATGGGCAGGCAGTCGAAACAGGAGAGGAGGCCGGTCTGACCCTCGCATGGAATGATGGTGGCTCGCTGAGGCTTGATCAGAACACGCGCGTTGAATTCGAATCGGGTTCGGAGATCTATTTGCAGTCCGGGCGTATTTATTTCGATTCGATGCCGAGCGGTATACCAACCGTTCGGACAGATCCTGACAAAGCCAAACTGACGATTCGAACCGACGCCGGCACGGTGCGGCATTTCGGGACCCAGTTCATCACCCAGACAGACGGGGATGAACTGAACGTTATGGTTCGCGAAGGACGCGTATCGGTCGAAGGATCGCATGTCAATGAGACGGCGACGGTGACGGTGGGTCAAAAGCTGACCGTGACACGTGATGGCCAGACGACCGTCCACGACGTCGATGTTAGCGGCGGTGACTGGAAGTGGATCGAGAAGACCTCACCGTCATTCACACTGGATAATCGGCCGATCATTGAATTCCTCACCTGGGTCAGCCGCGAAACGGGCCAACCACTGCGATTCACATCCAGCACCGTCGAGGATATCGTCAAAGAAAAAGAACTTCGTGGTGTAGTCGACAAAGAACCAAGCCTCGCACTGCCCTTTTACATGCAGCTCACTGGTCTCAATTGGGATATCAAGGATGGCGAGATCGTGGTCGGTAGCGGCGATCCGAACAATCGATCCGGCGGGACCTGACGCGCAAGTCATGATCACCGGTGCGCACATCCCAGACCTTAAGATGAGGCAGTCGCTCTTCATCATTGTTCTGTTGATGTTTTCGTTGTCCGCCGTGGCAGCAGACAACAACGCTGCGCGTTACAAAGGCCGGACAGTCACGTCGGTAATTGACGAGTTTCGCGCAATGGGATTCGGGTTTGCTTACAGCACCAGTCTTGTTAGCGACACATTGCCTGTCACCATCGAGCCAACATCAACCGACGAGCTCCAGATCGTCAAACAGATTCTCGGGCCGCACAACCTGACGATTCGCTCGGAAGAGGGCTTGTGGCTGATCGTCCGAGGCGATCAGGGCGGGCAGCAGCAAGGGGAGGTGCTGCTGATCGTCAGGGACAAACGGGACTATGCGCCGCTTGAGCAACTGACCGTCAGGGCGACGCCGGCGTTGGCGTCGGCCAGCATTTTGGTGCCCGGAATCCAGCAATACTCAGAACTCGAGCCAGGCATATATCGTATCGAGGTCGTGGCCAGCGGCTTTGACCCGGCGGTTCGGCGGGTCTACGTCGAACCGGGTAAAACAACGGAGGTGACCTTTTTGCTCGAACCGGAAAGGCCCGAAATCGAAGCGATTACGGTGTCTGCCAGTCGCTACGAGATTTCCCGCGACATCAACACGTCCGCGTTTTATCTTGACCAGCGCACGATCCAGAACATGCCCGACATCGGCGA
>JAZFPY010000282.1:0-3766 GCA_036444875.1 Woeseiaceae bacterium
TGGCCGTCGATGACTTCGCGCCAGACGACTTCGGCCGCCTGGGCGCCCGTGGAAAGACTGCTTCGCCTGGTGCAAACGCCGTCAGCGCGCAAACTCGTGCAAGCTCGAAACCCCCTGCACAGAAAGCTGCCGCAAAGAAAAAAGTCGCCAGGAAAAAAACGGTGTCAAAAAAGAAAATGGCAAAAAGAGCATCCGGAAAGAAAACGACTGCCAAAAAGAAGGTCTCCAAGAAACGCTAGTGGTCCAACAAGGCGAGAGCGCAGAGCCGCACTCCGGTGCGCTGAAATTTTCGGACCAAGCCTGACGGTTTAGTGCATGTCATACACAGCAGGGCCCATCTACGAAGTTACGTTCAACGTCGATCGGAAGATCGTTGCGGCGTTTGACGCCTGGCTCGCGATTCACGTCACAGAAATGCTCGAACTTCCGGGCTTTCTGAAAGCCGAGACCTTTCAGCTGGAAGACGACGAACAGGGCCGCAGCCGCCGCGTCACCCATTATTACCTCGCCAGCGAGGAAGATCTGGAGCAGTATCTGGCCGGGCCGGCGAACGCGATGCGCCAGTCGGCCATCGACCAGTTTGCGGATCAATTTGAAGCAAGCCGCCGTATTCTTCGCCGCCTGGGCGATTCGGACGAAGAGCTGAGGCCTCTGCCATCCTGCCTTAATTGCGGAACCACGCTCGGCGGCCAGTACTGTCCCAAATGCGGCCAGCGGGCGCACAGCCGTCTCATCAGTGTCTGGGAATTGATTCGTGATGCGTTCGGCGATCTTTTCGAGCTGGACTCGAGGCTTTGGCAAACGCTGCTGCCACTCGTCATTCGCCCGGGTCAATTGACGCGAGACTACCTGCTCGGTCGCCGTGCGAGGTTCATGCCGCCTTTTCGGACTTACCTTGTACTGAGTGTGGTGTTTTTCCTCATCGCGTTTTTCGATCCGCGGGAAGAGTTAGGTTTGTTGTTCGAACCCGAGGCTGAGTCGACGGAGCAGGCAGAGGAATCCGATCTGCATGCCGCTGAGATCCGTGAGGGGATGCTACAGGAACTGGCCGAGCAAGGCATCATCGTCGGTGATAAGGAATTACTCGAAGATCCGCAAGTTGACGATACCGGGAACTCCGTGGCTCTCGATATTACAGACGGGGAATCGGATTTTGACTGCGATGTAAGCGACATCGAGTCGGCAGACATACCGCAGTGGCTATCCAGACGCGTCACGCCAGAGCGGTTCCAGCTCATGTGCGAGCGCATTCGTGCCGATGACGGCAGGGCCCTACTCGACAAACTGCTGGACAACGTCCCGGTCGCATTGTTCATCCTGTTGCCGCTTATGGCGCTGGTGCTCAGGGTGCTATATCCGCTATCGAAGCGCTACTACGTCGAGCACCTGCTCTTCGTCGTGCACTACCATGCTTTCTTTTTCCTGATTCTTACACTTCAGATACTGTTTGCGCGGCTTGCGACGCTGGTCGGTATTCCCGAAAACGCGACCGACATCGCTCTAATCGGCGCATCACTTTATATCCCTGTCTATCTATTCAGGGCTATGCAACAGGTGTACGGCCAGGGTCGCTTCATCACGACGCTCAAATTCATCTTCCTCGTGCTGTCATACTTCATCGGTTTCGGCCTGATGATTGCCTTTGCTGCCCTGTTTGCGGCATTCTCGATCTAATATCCTTGGGTCATGGGAGGCATCCAATGAAAAGGCCATTTATTGCGTGGCAGGCGACTTTGCCTGCGCTTTTCTTATTTGCAGCCTGCGGCCAGGAGGGCGCTGAAACGGTGCCCACCGCCGCAGAGCCGGCTGCGAAAATGGAGATGGAGCCAACCCGGGCACCTGCCGCCATGGCACGGACTCCTTCAACTGACGGCGCGCAGGTGTTTTTCATAACACCGGCCGATGGCGAGGTGGTTTCGAATCCGATCCGGCTGGAGTTCGGCCTGAACGGCATGGAGGTAGCGCCGGCGGGTGATAAGCGCCCGGGCAGCGGCCACCACCACCTGGTCATTGACGCCGGCTTGCCTGACTTCGGCCTGCCTGTCCCGGCAGACCAGCACCACATCCATTTCGGTGGTGGCAGCTCACAGGTCGAGCTCACACTCCCCGCGGGCCAGCACACGCTTCAGCTCTTGTTAGCCGACTACCTGCACGTACCGCACGATCCCCCGGTATTTTCAAAGAGAATCACGATTACGGTAGAATAGCTGGCTTGCGACTATGCCTGATGGCAATTAAAATTCCCGGGGCTATGCACCCGCCCACACACGAAGATTGAGTCCATGGACAATAAGAATATAGGCATAAGCGGACTCGCCGCATATATCCCGCCATACCGGGTGTGGCTGGAAGACTGGTGCGACTGGACCGGCAACCAGTGGCCGAAAATCCGTGAGATCGTAGGACGCAGCTTCCGCGTCCGTGGCCCGAAGCAGAGCGTCTATACGATGGCGGCGACTGCGGTCATGCGCCTGATCATGCAGTACGATATCGATCCCTCTCGCGTCAAGTTTCTCGGCCTTGGCACCGAATCCAGCACGGACAATTCCGCGGGCGCGATAATTGTCAAAGGGATGGTCGATCGCGCGCTCGTCAAAAAGGGTAAAGCGCCGATCGCCCGTAGCTGTGAAGTCCCGGAGTTCAAACATGCCTGCCTGGGCGGCGTCTATGGCATGAAAGGTGCGCTCCGGCACCTCGCGCTCGACGGCGCGGGGGGTCAGGCTATCGTTGTCTGCGCTGATATCGCCGAATATGCGCGCGGCAGCAGTGGCGAACCGACGCAGGGCGCCGGCGCAGTTGCCATGCTGCTCGAAGAGAATCCGAATCTCGCGAAAGTCGATTTGAGTCGTTCCGGCGCAGCGTCCGACTATCGCATCATGGATTTCCGCAAGCCCATGCTGCGTTTCTGCGGACAGGACCGGAGCGAAAGTCATCAGGTGCAGGACTTTCCCGTATTCAATGGCAAGTACTCCACCACCTGCTACATCGATGAAACCCTGCACGCGCTCGACGACATGTATACCAAGCGCGGAATCTCTGCCTCTGAATACCTGCGTTCGCTGGAGACCGTGTTCATGCACAGGCCTTATCGCCGCATGCCGGAAACCGGCTGGGCGATCGCCTATTTGTTTGCACTAGGCAGCGGCGGTGTGGAGGACCGGGCGGAGCTCGCATCCTATTGCTACGAAGCCGGCATAGAACCCGAGGCCGTGTTACGGGAAATGGTCAGCAAACCGGAAGTCGCCGAACTGGCCGACCCCGAGCGGCTTAACTACGAAGCCTATCCGTTGACGATGGCAGTGTTCAGAATTTTCCGTGCATCGCGAAATTACCGCCGCGAGATTCTCGATAAGCTCGCACTCGGAAGTGACACGATGCTGGACCTGGGCAATCTTTATACTGCCGCGCTGCCCGCATGGATGGCAGCGGGATTCGAGCAGGCGCTGGATGAAAACCGCGATCTTGCCGGCGAGGAGATCCTGACTCTCGGATACGGCAGCGGTGATGCGGCAGAAGTTATTCCCGTGATCATTTCCGAAGAGTGGAAGAAAGCGACCAGGTCGATTCGTTTCAACGAAGCAATGGAATTTTCAATTGATCTCGATTTCGAGCAATACAAAGCGCTGCATGACGGACGCAGAGCAAGAGGCCTGGACTACCTGCCGAAGAACGAATTCGTTATAGAAAAAGTCGGCAGGACCGATCAGCGGCAGTTTCAGGATCTCGGTATCGAGTATTACCGCTACGTCGGCTAGTATCGAATCGC
>JAZFPY010000283.1:0-3104 GCA_036444875.1 Woeseiaceae bacterium
GGATACGATGAGGAAAGCGGCCGGCGAACTGCTCGTGGACCTTCAGTTGTTTGATGAGTATCGTGGAGAAGGTATTGATTCGGGAAGAAAAAGTTTGGCTCTAGCCTTGACCTTGCAGGACTCTTCGCGCACTCTTAAAGATGAGGTTGTGGATGAAATTCTAGCGCGGGTGGTCCGTTCTCTGCAATCAGAGCTGGGGGCCGAGCTGAGAACAAAATAGCTCAGAACAAGGAAGAAGGAAGGGAACGATGGCATTGACGAAAGCCGATCTGGCGGAAGGCTTATTTAACGAATTGGGCTTGAACAAGCGGGAAGCGAAGGAATTCGTCGAGTTGTTCTTCGAGAATATCCGTGCCGCCCTGGCGAATGGTGAGCAGGTCAAGATCTCCGGATTTGGCAATTTCGGCGTGCGCCATAAGAGCCCGCGGCCAGGAAGAAATCCCAAGACAGGCGAGGAAATCCCCATTTCCGCTCGCCGCGTAGTCACTTTCCGCGCCAGTCATAAACTAAAGGAGCGGGTCGAGCAGAACGCTGCCCTACGGACGAAGATGAAGGAGCGGGCAAAGCTGAATGCTGGATCCGGCGGATAATCTCGAGCTGCCACCGATTCCGGGCAAACGATACTTTACCATTGGTGAAGTGAGTGAGCTGTGTGCGGTAAAGCCTCATGTCCTGCGGTACTGGGAGCAGGAGTTCCCCAGGCTTAAACCGGTCAAGCGCCGTGGAAATCGGCGCTACTATCGTCGGCAAGACGTCATCCTGGTTCGCCAGATTCGAAGCCTGCTCTATGTCGAGGGATTCACCATTACCGGCGCGCGCAATAAGCTGGCCATGGATGATCCACCCAACGAGAGTCGCGAGCGCGCGGAGGTCGTCAAAACGCTAATCGATAACCTCGAGGACGTGCTAGCACTTTTCGACAAGCGCTGATTCTTTTCTTGTTTCCCCATCATTCTCCAGTATCATCTGCGTACAGTGAGCCGTAAGCCGTGCGCAGGCGTGACCCTCAGCTTCTACGGTTCACACTGAAACGATTCACGCATCACGAATCAGCGGGGCGTGGCGCAGCCTGGTAGCGCACCTGAATGGGGTTCAGGTGGTCGGAGGTTCAAATCCTCTCGCCCCGACCAGTTTCTTCAACTTGTTCATATGCTTACAACGATCTATTGATGTAAGATCTCAAGTGGGTAATGCGTGCGTTGGCCGCGTGGGCGCCACCGATAGCTTAAAAATAGCTGATTGGGAGAGCGAATGCGGCGCGTGGCAATAAGCTACCCGATGACGCCCAGTCGTGCGTCGTCAGTTGCATGGACCGCGACGGTGCACGGTTCGACCTATCGTTGGGCCAGACGGGTATCGCGATCAGGCCGGCGCCGTATTTTCAGATGTCTTGACCCCGCGATCTCGGACGACTCGCATGATGGCTTTGAGCAGGAGACGGTTAGCGCGATCGGGCCGGGAGAAAGCGATGCCCGCGCCTTTCGGGTTGAACTCAGAGCCTCCGGTGACCCACGTCACACGGCCCCTGGCATGCAAGGGCTCGAACTCGTCATACTTGAGTTCGACCTCGACGTGGTCGTGCAGCGCCACGTTCTGATCGTCGGCCAATTTTACAAAGCAGCCTCGGCTCGAGAGATTGATACCGTCGACAGACAGCGCCGGGTCTGAGGCCTTGCGCAGGGTAACCTCGAACGTTGCGCCGTATCGTGTGTGTTGCCGCTCCCACCAGCGCAACGCGGGGTTATGGAACGGTGATCGCACGCTGCTGCGCAAGAAGTACCAAAGGAAAAACACGAGCAGCAAGTTTAGCTGAATGAACAGCGCATCTATGACATATCCCAGCCGCATGGCAAGCACGACATTGATAATCAAGAGAAACAGAATGTGCCCGACGACCAGGTACCAGCCCCAGCGCCTGACTTTGAAGATCCCGTAGGCAGCAACGGGATATAGGATGATGAAGAGCACATCGTGCGGATAAATGTCCCGGTCCAGGCTATAGATCTGGAAGATATTCAAGACCATCGCGACCAGATAACCGGCCGCGACCAGGTAGAACGTGAGAGGCTTTCTCAGCGGTTTGTTGTTTGCTATATCCATCATTTCACCTAAATGTTGCACAGGAGGTCGTGAGTGCTACCTCCTTTCTATATGTCACCCTGATGCCGCAACCGTTCTACGCATCGGGGTTGTGTGTACAGCAAAACCCGGCGCGGCGGTGTTCGACTGGACCGCCGGCGGCGCGAAGTGCCGCATCTTGGCCTGTTACCGGCCGGTCGACCCTTGCCTGTCGCCCCGGCATGGCCTTGCCTACTACCCTAGCACGTACCCAAGATATTGATTTATAGCGATTTTCCCGCCACAGCCGTCGTTTTCAGGGTGCCAACGGCATGATAATTGCTACATTTTAGGGCAATCGCCGCCTTGCGAAGCAGCACAGGGATGCCCAGTGACGCGTTCTTCTGAAAGTTCTTGCAAGACTAATGCCGGGTTTACGTTCCTCGACTTGATAATAACGGTCGCGATCACGGGCATTCTCACCGCCATAGCGATACCCAGCTACTGGAATTACGTAATCGATACGCGTTTGGCCGGCGACGCGCAGTTCCTAGCGGAATCCTTGCACCTCGCACGGATCGAAGCGGTGACGCGCGACGTACCCGTCAGCCTGTGCCCGAGCACAAACGGCGCCAGCTGTACCAGCTCGGTCTGGGAGGCCGGCTGGATCATTTTTTCCGACGAGGACTCGCCGGGCACGGTGGATGGTATCGACGAGGTCCTGCGTGCCAAGGGTAGCTACGAGGGGACCACGACCATCACCGTCGCTAACGGCGGTGGGAATTACGTTCAGTTTGAGCCCAACCTGATTCAGTTTGTCGGGTGTGAAGGCTGCGGTGAAAGTCAGTTATCTGCCAACGCGTTGGATTATGCCACTGCCAGCGAATGGGCCGGACGGACACTGTTGCGGGCGGTGGGTATACAGGATGCGATGGCGAAAACCGGTAACGGAGGCAATAACGGCAGCAACGGCAATGGCGATGGCAACGATAGTAACGATAACGGGGGCTACCAGGCCGGTTGCTCCGACCAGAATTCTTCCAACA
>JAZFPY010000284.1:0-2800 GCA_036444875.1 Woeseiaceae bacterium
ATTCGGAGCATGATCTTGAAACAGGGCCGGAATTCTTTTGACATGTTTACACTGGTGGTCGGAGCACTTGCTGCCGTCGCAGTGGCGATCGTGGCGCTGGCGATCACCATGCCTGACCTCAGTCTGCGCATGTTTGCCGCCGATACCGAAGACCATCGGGTAGCTGTTGAAGATCGCATCAGTCCATTGAGCCAGGTCTATCTGCCCGGCGAAGAGCATGGGGCGCCGGAACCGGTAGTCGTGTCGGCTAAGCCCGTGGCACCGGTGGCAACGCTTTTGACCGGCCCGCAGGTCTACAACGAGGCCTGTATCGCCTGCCACGGTAACGGCATTGGCGGCGCACCGATGATCAGCGATGCTGCCGCATGGGCGCCCCGAATTGCGCAGGGAATCTCGGTCCTGCGCGAGCGTGCGATTTCCGGTTATCAGGGTTCGACGGGGTTCATGCCGCCGAAGGGCGCACGCGTCGACCTTTCTGATCAGGAAATAAACGACGCGGTCGATTACATGGTCGCCGAGGCGCGAAAATAACTCTGCCATTCTAGTGGCAAAATATTCGGGCTGGCTCTTTTCGTAACGTTCAGTTCGCGGTATCCCGATCCAGCTGCCGAAGACCGATCGCCTCACCGACATGCCGCGGGATGATTTTTTCTTCGTTCGCCAGGTCAGCGATAGTGCGGGCGAGCTTGAGCACTTTCTGGTGGGCCCGGGCGGACAGGCCGAAGCTGTCCATTGCCCTTTCGAGTAAGTCCCAGCCCTTCGGCGTCAGTCGGCAGAGTTCGAATACAGCATCGCCTTCCAGTTGAGCATTGCACAGCCCGGCTCGTTTGAGCTGAATATTACGGGCATCTCTCACCCGTGCAGCAACAGTCCTACTGGACTCGCCCGACGGGGCGCCAGGCCGCAGACTCTCTTTCGGTGGCCGCTGGACCGGCATGTGAATATCTATCCGGTCGAGCAGTGGTCCGGAGATCTTGCTGCGATAGTTGCGCACACGATCCGCGCTGCAGCCGCAATCGCCGAGGGAATCGCCAAGGTAGCCGCAGGGACAGGGGTTCATGGCGGCAATGAGCTGAAACCGTGCCGGGAAGTCTGCCTGCCGTCCAACGCGTGAAATATTGATGAAGCCGGCCTCCATCGGTTCCCGCAAGGACTCCAGAACGTGCCGGTTGAACTCGGGCAGTTCATCGAGAAACAACACACCATTGTGCGCACGGGAAATTTCGCCGGGGCGGGGATCAGGGCCGCCGCCAACGAGTGCCGCGGCGGATGCTGTGTGATGCGGTGATCGAAACGGGCGTAACCGCCATGCAGCCAGGTCGATGTCGCGCCCGAGTATCGAATCCACGGCAGCGGTCTCCAGTGCCTCTCTTTCACTCATCGAAGGCAGGATGCCGGCGAGTCGCCGGGCCAGCATGCTCTTGCCGGCACCCGGTGGCCCTATAAAGAGGATGTTGTGGCCACCGGCCGCTGCGATCTCCAGGGCCCGTTTGGCGAGCTGCTGCCCCTTAACTTCGTGAAGATCAGGTGAATTGGCGCGGCCCTTGCGTGGCCGCAACGTTTCTTCCGGCGTTACCGGCTCGCAGCCATTCAGGTGGGCCGTTATCTCCAGCAGCGTGCCGGCTACGAATACCTCGGCTGATGACAGCCTGGCTTCCGGACCGTTGCCGATCGGCACGAATAGCGAGCGGCCGGCTTCTTTCGCCTTCAACGCGGCCGGCAATGCCCCTGGTATGGAGCGAATTTCTCCGTTGAGACCGAGCTCACCATAAAACTCGTAGGAATCCAGCGACTCAAAGGGAATCAGCCGGCTTGCAGCGAGGATCCCGAGCGCGATCGGCAGGTCGAAACGACCACCGGTCTTTTTCATGTCGGCAGGCCCCAGGCTGACCGTGATGCGTTCCTGGGGAAATGAGAAGCCCGAACTGATTAGTGCGCCGCGGACGCGGTCCTTGCTTTCACGAACCGCCGCTTCTGCAAGGCCGACAATATTGAACTTCGGCAAGCCGCCCGACAGCAATACTTCGATCGTAACCGGAGGCGCCTTGATGCCGAGCTGGGCCCGGCTGTTTAAAATTGCCGGGCCCATCGCCTGCAACTGGTGCCGATGCCGGACTCGACACTAAAGGCACACTTTTGATTTTCCCCTTCCATCCGCCCTCCCTGGCAATGGCAATGCTTCGACTACTTTTTTTTGGCCTTCGCTTTTTTCTTGTTTGTCTTCTTGGTCTTCTTTTTCTTGCTTGTTGCTTTTGCAGTCTCAATCGATATCAGCCGCCCCTCGAGTGCTTCGAGTTTTTGTCTCGTTCGGGCGAGCACGGCTTCCTGCACTTCAAATTCCTCGCGTGTGACGAGGTCGAGTTTGCCGAGACCTGCCTGCAGAACAGACCGAAAATTTTTCTCCAGGTCGTCTTTCATCGAACGCAGGCCCTGCGGTACTGATTCGGCCAGGCGTTTCGCGAGTTCGTCAATGGATTCGATTGCCATGCGGCTTTGATACCGCAGTCCGGCAGAAAAGGCCAGCGCTTAATCAGTGCACGGCCTGTCCTTTTGCGAACGCCCTGCCCCGGACTGGGCAGGCACCCAGGTTGATGCACAAATTGACGCAGCACGCCGCTGCCGGTGAAGACCGGTGGGCGGGGTATCCGGTTGTTATTATTGTGTTTTTCAAAACCGACGCGTAAATTCTCTTGTTCCAGATACGGGAAATGGTTGGCGGGCCTCGGGCCCGCCTTCTTGTGCGAACCATGGCAGCCAACGGCTTGTGACCGTGTTCACAACATCGCTGGAAAGGACATGC
>JAZFPY010000285.1:0-6092 GCA_036444875.1 Woeseiaceae bacterium
GGAAGTATTGACCGGAGAGTTGCTGGAGGACTGGCCATGGCTTAGCAAGCGACTTGGCTACCTGCGTCTCATCGAAGTGGACGATACGGATGCAGGACCGAAATCGGCCGCCCAGGAAATGGCACGCCTGGCAGAACTGAAGATCGGCTCCTGTCTGATTATCGGCTTTGCAGTTCAGGGCGAGATCGCCGGCTTCCTCGCACTCGCCAACGAACACCCGCTCGAAGTCTGGGATGCGAACCTGCACCTCCTCATGAAGTTACTCGGGGCCTCGCTTACCTCAGGTCTCGAGCGAATGCGCGCCACCGAACTGCTGGATGAGCTCGAAGAGCGTAATGAACTCGTGAGTCAGACGGCAAACGACGGCATCTGGGACTTCGACGGTCACACAAAACGTATTGAGTTATCCCGGCGCTGGAAAACGATGCTCGGTTATGGCGAGGACGAGGAAGATGTGTCGCCTGACTGGTACCGACTGGTGCATCCCGACGATATGGCGCGCGTGCAGGCAAAAATGCGCGAGCACCTGGAAGGCAAGTCGCAGCTCTTCGAGAGCGTGCACCGCATGCGGCACCAGAACGGCGAGTGGCGCTGGATGATGAGCCGGGCCAAAGCCAAGCTGGACGAGAAAGGACGCCTGCTGCGCCTGCTCGGTGTGGAGGTCGACATCACCGATACCAAGCTTTACGAGGAGGCACTTTTCCGCAAGACGGAGAGCGCCCAGATCACACTGCGATCGATCGGCGACGGCGTTATCACAACCGACGCCGATTGCAATGTCGAATACATCAATCCGGTGGCCGAGGAACTCTCGGGCTGGAAGGTGGATGATGCGAGCGGCCGTCCGGTCGACGAGATATTCCGCGGCTTTCACGAGGAAACCTGCGAGCCCCTGGAAAATCCGCTGGCTGTGTCGATTCGCCGCAACCGCTCGATCAAATCGGTGCGTCCCACACTCCTCATTCGCCGCGACGGGAATGAACTCTATATAGAGAGCACGGCGTCCCCGATTCGTGACGGCAAAGGCGATGTGACGGGTGGCGTGCTCGTGTTCCATGACGTCAGCGAGTCACGTGAGCTGAACCGTCGCCTGAGCTATCACGCCAGTCACGACATCCTGACTGGTCTCGTGAACCGACGTGAATTCGAAAACAGGCTGGAACGCGCGCTGAAAAGTGCCAAGGCCAGGGAAACCTCGTACGCGCTTTGCCATCTCGATCTGGACCAGTTCAAGATCGTCAACGATTCCTGTGGACACAGTGCAGGCGATGCGCTCCTTGGGCAGCTCGGCGCGCTGCTGAAGTCGAAAATCCGCTGGCGCGATACGCTCGCGCGCCTCGGCGGGGATGAGTTTGGTGTCTTGCTCGAGAGCTGCAGCCTCGATGAGGCGATGCAGACCGCCGAAGTATTACGAGCGGCGATCGACGAGTTCAAGTTCATGTGGGACGACCGCAGTTTCCGGCTGGGCGTCAGCATCGGCGTCGTACCGATAACGGCGGAGAATGAAGACGTTGCCGGGATGCTCAGCGCAGCGGACAGTGCCTGCGCAGCGGCCAAGGAAGCCGGCAGAAACCGTATCCACAGCTTCCAGGAAAACGATATCGACCTGATGCGCCGCCGACGCGAGATGCAATGGGCGGCGCGAATCAACAACGCGCTCGAGGACAACCGATTCGAGTTGTTCCGACAAACCATCCAACCGCTGCAGACGGAAGAGAAGGGCGCCCATTACGAATTGTTGCTGCGGATGCGCGATGAGAACGGTGCCATTATCGCCCCCGGTTTGTTTATCGAGGCGGCCGAACGGTACGGCATTACACCGAGCATCGATCGCTGGGTGATCACCAATGCCTTCCGCTGGCTGGTTTCAGAGGCGGACGAGCGTGAGCGACTGGTATTGTGCTCCATCAACCTTTCCGGACAGAGTTTCGGGGATGACAAGTTCCTGCCCTTCGTCATCGATCAGTTCCAGATGAGCGGACTGGATGCGACGAAGATCTGTTTCGAGATTACGGAGACAGCTGCGATTGCCAGCTACTCGCAGGCAAACCGGTTTATTAATGCGCTCAAAGAACTCGGTTGTAAGTTTGCGTTGGACGATTTCGGTACCGGTCTGTCTTCGTTCGGTTACCTCAAGCACTTCCCGGTCGACTTTCTCAAAATCGATGGCAGTTTCGTCAAGGAAATTCTGCATGATCCGATCGACCGCGAAATGGTGCGCTCGATTAACGAGATCGGCCACCTGACCGGCAAACAAACCATCGCCGAGTTCGCGGAAAACGCCGAAATTATCGCGATGCTGAAGGGCATGGGCGTCGACTATGCTCAGGGATACGGTGTTGCCGAGCCCCAAGCCGTGGCGCGATCTGTCGCCCTGGGGTAGTTCGCGCGTAAAAAAGGTGTCTGACACCTTATTGTCCTGGCGAGGCCAGCGGATTTTCCATCTGACCGAGTATCTGGCAACCATCCAGGTCGAATAAGCTCCGGACGGCGTCAAAAAACAGAAGCCCGGCGCATGGCCGGGCTTCATGAGCTCATCGGGTTCTCCTTGATTACATGAAAAACCCGTGACCCGCGCCTACCATGCTCATGACCAGGGGTACGGACATCAGCGTGTTCAAGCGCGATGCGGTGAATGCGATCTTCCTGGCCTTCGCTATTTCGTCGGCGCTAGCCTCGACCAGCCCCAAGATCTTTTTCTGATTCGGCCATATCAAGCCCCAGACATTAAAAAGCATAATCGTACCCAGCCACGCTCCAATGCCAATTGTGGTTGCGTAGGGGTTCGGGATGTCCGTCAACATTCCGAGCGCGAACGCATCGTCCAATTGGCCGCGATGCAGCAGGAAGGCCGCACCGCTTAACCATGTCACAAGTGAAGACCAGCGAAACCAGGACAGCGCTCTCGGCGCGACATACTTGGTAATACCCGCACCGCCGGGACCGCCGTCGTCTCCGGCAGCGTCCGCCAGCGCCGGGATCTGCACAAAATTAAAGTAATAGAGGAGGCCAATCCAGGTAATACCGGCCAGGACGTGCAACCAGATCATGATGGAGTTGACGGGTATTGCCCCGACTATATGGTCGCCCATGGTTACCAGTACAAGAATGATTGCCAGGACCACGCCGCCGATAATAGTGCCGACGATTGAATTCAGTGGATTCATGTTTTGTTCTCCCCCGGGGTTGTTTGTTAATTTTGGTTGGGCAGGACGCCTATTATAGAGTTTGCCTCGGCGAAAAGCAGTGCTTACAGGATGTCGCACTTGAAGCAGGTTAAATTATTGAAACATAAAGAGAAAAAGATCGATTATCTTCGCTCGACGATGTTTGCCACAGCGATTGTTCCTGTAGCCAACATGGGTACAATTGACAGCTCAAGCGATACCGGACCAGGCAGGCGATGCGACTCTTATTGACCGTTCTTATATTCCTGTCACAGACAGGCTGTACCGCGCTGTTGATCGGCGGTGGGCAATCCGGTACGTATCCGGCCAAGGCGGAGTCCGGACAGGTCGCCAAGGACTGCGACGAAGACCCGGAACAGGATCAGTGCGAATAGGTATTGTATTTTTCTGATCGGGTCGCATATCGAAGCAAACAACACTCAGGTGGCAAAACGTGGACATAAACGAAAGAATTGAGGAGCAACTCGAATCCAATCAGGTGATGCTCTATATGAAAGGGTCTCCCGATTTTCCGCAATGCGGATTTTCCGGTCAGACCGTTGCGGCATTGAAAGCCATCGGCAAGCCCTTCGCCTATGTCAATATTTTTGAAGACCCGGAAATTCGGGAAGGGCTCAAGCAGTACTCAAACTGGCCGACGTTTCCGCAACTCTATGTGAAAGGCGAACTGATCGGCGGCTGCGACATCGTAATGGAGATGTTTGAATCCGGCGAGCTACAGAACCTGCTTGCCGATGTCGGAGAGTAGGAGAACCTGGTACTTCGTCAATATCACCTTGACGAAGTACTAGACACGCGCAGGCCTAAAGCAGGCCTTCCAGACCTTCCAAGTCGTTGATTACCCGCCATTGCCCGCCGAATTTTTCGACCTTGGTCCGCCAGTCATCCAGTCTTGAGAGGTATTCCCTCGGGTCCACGTTGTCAGACCGAAGTTTCGTCACGTTCAGGGCGATGATGTCGAAGCCGTCAAGATCAAATTCGATGTCACGAATATAACCGTCTTTCAAATCCTCTTTCAGGTCAGAAAAAATGAGGATTGTCTTGTTGCCCGTACCTTTTTCATTCAGGAACTCGACGGCTTGCAACAGGCCGCCGGTGATGTCCGTGTAGGGGGATGACCGGGCCCCGTCGACAAAATCAGCGATTTGCTCGGCAAACTGCCGCTTTTGTCGATTCATCATGCTCGGCCGGTCATCAAGGGTGACTTTGGCTACGATGTCTTTCTCGCTGAAACTTCCCGTATCAATACGAGCGACGGCGAAAGAGTCTGTTGCATCGAGGCGCGACAATGTATACCGAATGATCTGCTGAGCCTTATTCAGCTCCTCTCTGTAAGTACCAGACGTATCCAGCAACATGTAAACGCCCGTGTTTGAGGGCGCAGCGGGGGCGCATCCCAATACCAACATGCACGCAGTGAGTGAAAATAGAAATCTCATGATGTCACCTCGCAAACGCTGAACCGGCGGATTTATTCGCGCTCCTTGAATTTCGTTCCTCCAGCCACAGCGGGATGAACAACGGCAAGTCATAAAGCTGTTCCGCCAACAGTCCCACATAGCGAAACGCGCCGGCCAGCAGGCGCAACGCAAGAGACACAAACCGTAATGTTCCTATAGCAATCAACCCGACGACGGTGCGCAGGGAATGCACGAATGTTTCGAGCGGTATTGCCACAAAGGTCAGGGCAAACGGCAGAATGAATCCCATGCCCATCTGTGCCGCTGTTGTGATCCACAGGTACTGTCCGGTCAATGTCCCGGAATTGTCACCTCGCAACAGAGCACTCGTCGCCAGTTCATCTTGCAGTAATACTTCACGCATATAGGCGAGGCCTGCCTCAACGCTCGCCAGTAGAAAAAGAATCGTGAATGTTATCCAGATCATGCGAACACGCATTTTATCCGGTAGTGCGCCTATGACCGGAAACAGCTGCGTAATTCGCAGCGATTCCATCAGAAAGAGGCCCATGGAGATCTCGACCATGATGATCACCAATGCCGCGATATGGGCCGTACGGAAACCGCCGATCAGGGAAGTTCCACCGACCATCTCGGCCATCGGCCTTGCAATCAACGAAAAGTTGATCGTGGCTCCCCCGATCGCGACAAGGAGGACCAGCATCGAGACAAAAAAGTAGACCAGAGACGACGAAGATAATACCGATGCGGCACGGTCTTGCCCGGTGACGATGTCTTCGTATTCCTGCATGTGGCGGTCTATCGTCACGGAACGACTCAGCAGGCTGTCGACGTTCTTGCCAACCTGCCCGAGTGTCTGCTGAATTTTCCTCCACTCAGGTCGCATTTTATGGAGTAAGGTGTGACGCTTGGCGCTGGCCTCACGATACATGATCATGGCATCCTGGTGCGCTTTGATGAGCGACTTGTGAATATCGGTAAGTATGTTGCCAACACGCACCCGTCCTTCGCGGGAATCCAGTTTGGCTACCGCCTCAACTGCCTTGACCCAGCCCGGCGGATCAGGCGGAACATCCACTGCCTGTTGGTGATCTTCCTCGATGCTATTGATGGATTCGCTCAGCGCACGATGTAACGAGGAAAAGCTCGCGAGATCTTTGCGCACGCTTTCACTGATGCGATCAAACTCGCGTTCAACGATTCTTTCTTTTGCCTCACGACCGGCGGCGAGCAACACTTCGCGGTTACGCCTGCCAAGTCTGGTCGCCGAACGCAGGACCGCTTTGGAGGCGAAACGCAGAGTCTGGTACAGGGTCTCCGTGGCTGCCCGAATCGCCTTGTGAGCAGAGCTTCGAGCGAAATACAAGGCGGTGACCGCCAGCACAATCCAGAGAAGTGCTGACAGAACAGGCCAGGGAGTGATGTTTAAGAAGAAATCCATGCTGGTAACCCCGCTGTCTTAGTTAGACCCGTAGACCGGTGG
>JAZFPY010000286.1:0-2873 GCA_036444875.1 Woeseiaceae bacterium
CTGACGCGACCAGAACGCCATCCTGCGTAAAGAACTGGCCCCGTGCAAAGCCCCGTGCGCCGGAAGCGCTGGGGCTGTCGAAGGCATAAAGGAGCCAGTCGTCGACGCGGACATCGCGATGGAACCACAGTGCGTGATCAAGGCTGGCCATTTGCACCATGCCCCGGCCGAACGGCAAAGCGTGCGGCAGAGTACTGGTTCCGAGTAACTCGTAATCGGATACGTAGGCAAGCAGGTTCTGATGCAAACTGTAATCGTCGGACAGATCGTCGACCGCCTTGATCCAGACCTGTTTCTCAGGCGGGAGACGTTCAGGCTTTTCGAAATTGATTGGTCTGACGGGACGGATCTCGAACGGGCGCTTGCCCGTTAAAAATCGGCGCATTTTCTCCGGGATCCTGGCCAGCATTTCCGGCGCAATTTCGGTTACATCCTGCAATCCGTCCGGACCCGGCACATCGGGCATCTCTGCATGATGCTCGACTCCCTTTTCCGGGCTTTGGAAAGACGCGGCCAGATTGAAAATGGGCCGGCCGTGCTGAATTGCAACGACACGCCGTACCGAGAAGCTGCCGCCGTCACGTGCGCGGTCTACTTCGTAAATGATCGGTGCGGACATGTCTCCGCGCCTGAGAAAATAGGCGTGCAGCGAATGCGCCACCCTGCCCTCAACGGTGTGATGTGCCGCGGACAGCGCCTGGCCCAGTACCTGTCCGCCGAATACCTGCGCACCGCCGATGTCGCGGCTTTCGCCACGGAAGATATTGTCCTCGATGCGCTCGAGCTGAAGAAGCTCGATCAGGTCCTCAAGTACCGGATGCATTTGCCGCACCGCCGTCCACGACTATACCCGTCCCGCTGACAAACACGGAGTCGCCAGTCGCGAGAAATAACACAGCCTTGGCGATGTCGATCGGCTCACCCAGGCGTTTCGCAGCGGATCGATTGATGCAATAGTCGCGCAACGCCGTATCTTTATTAAATACATCACGACTGTCAGGCGTCATGATCGCGCCCGGTTGAATGTAGTTGGCGGTGATTCCAAATTCGCCACATGTCGCGGCAAGAGAGGCGGTAAATTCGGCAAGGGCTCTTTGTGACGACGCATAGGCGCCCTCTCCGTCTGGCGTAAAGGAACTACGGACGAATCCTATGTTGATTATTCTGCCGGCCGGGCTCTTTTTCAGCAGCGGCAAGGCCGCGTCACAGATGGCCGACATGACTGTCATTTTGCGGTCGAGCAAACTTCCTAAGGTGCTTTCATCATTATCGCTGATCGGTGTGTCCGACTGGATGACATAGTTATTGACAACAATATCGAGTCCGCCGAGTTTCGATGCTGCGGCCTCCATAATCTGTCCGGCCGATTCCAGGCGAATCAGGTCCGCAGCAAATCCCGATATGCCACGGACGGAGGAAAACTTTATTTCGATACCGGTTTCGGGTGCATCGACCGACAGGACCCCTGCTCCATGCTTGACGAAGGTTCTGGCCACTGCCTCGCCAATGCCGTTAGCCGCACCGGTAACGATTGCCTTCAGCCCAAAAAGACGCTTCGCGTCATCCATGAATCACCTTTATTTTCTGTCTGCATCGCAGCTTCGCCCGTCAGCACAGACTCGCGGCCGATGCCTGGCGAAGCAGAGCATTCTAGTGGTTAACGGCAAAGAAAAGTATCAACAAACACATTGATTGTGCCATCGACGAATAAACCAGGATTACCTATGCAGGTAACTGGTAATCGGCGAACTGCTTACGAAGCTCAACCTTCTTGATCTTACCGGTTGCAGTATGCGGCAGCTCATCGACAAATACGACATCGTCGGGCAGCCACCACTTGGCGATCTTGCCGTCGAACCAGGCGAGAATTTCCTCTTTGCTGGGGTCCTGACCCTCGGCCCTGATTACGATCAAGAGCGGCCGCTCCGTCCATTTCGGATGCGCGACACCTATCACCGCGGCTTCGGCCACCGCTGGATGACCGATAGCCGTGTTTTCGATCTCGATGGAGCTAATCCATTCGCCGCCGGACTTGATCACGTCCTTGGTGCGATCGGTAATTGCCAAATACCCGTTCGGATCGATGGTCGCGACGTCGCCAGTATCGAACCAGCCGTCCTCCATATGCGAGCCGCCCTTACCTTCAAGCTTGAAGTAATCGCTGCAGATCCATGGCCCGCGGACCTGCAATGCGCCGTATGCGACGCCGTCCCAGGGAAGCTCGTTTTTATCGTCGTCGACGATCCTTAATTCGCAACCAAAAAGGCCGCGCCCGGCCTTGGTCGCAATCGCGATGCTTTCATCATTGGTCAACGATTCCATGCCGGCCTTCGGTGAATTCAGCGTGCCCAGGGGACTCATTTCCGTCATGCCCCAGCCCTGGTGACCGATAACGTCGTGCTCATCCTGAAACTCCCGAATCATCGATTCCGGCACCGCCGCACCGCCGATGATCGTACGCTGCAGTTTGTTCATCCGTTTTCCGGCCTTCGCCGCGTACTGCAGCAGCGCCAGCCATACCGTCGGCACGCCCAAAGCCAACGTGACCTCTTCCGACTCGAGCAGCCCGTACAGCGTTTCTCCATCACCCATTTTCGGGCCCGGGAAGACGAGTTTGGCGCCTACCATCAGCGCCGAATACGGAAGACCCCAGGCATTAACATGGAACAGCGGCACCACCGGTAACACGCAGTCCCGGTTTGAGAGGTTGATGACATCTGGAGCCACCCCCGCGTAGGCGTGAAGAATGGTCGAGCGATGACTGTAGAGAACGCCCTTCGGGTCGCCTGTCGTCCCCGAGGTGTAGCACAGCGCCACCGCCGCCCGCTCATCCAGTTCGGGCCATTCGTATGCATCGCTCTCTGCGCCGATCA
>JAZFPY010000287.1:0-10806 GCA_036444875.1 Woeseiaceae bacterium
TTTTCATCTGTTAGGTAAATTTCCGTTGTTGTTCTTTTTTATCTTTGAAGTACCGTGTGTAAACCCTTTCCATGATGTTGTCGGGAATCTTCAACCCGTCGATCAATGCCGCAAGAAGCTTCATTTCCCCGGCGTCTTTCTCGTTGTCTGCTGAAATTACGTGCAGCACCATCAACATTAGCTCCTCTTTGTGAGGCAAAGCCAATTTGTCGTTAACTTCGGCCAAAATCTCGTCGAGATGCGAATCCGCAGATAGTTCATCCGCAGCACGAGTAACCAGACTTAATGCCTCACCTCGCTCAAGCGGAAATCGTTGCCGCAACATCTCCACCATGCGCGCGGATTCGTCCAGCGAAATGCCACCGTCGCTCTTAGCAACGAGCGTAATCAGAGAGGCAACCAGGGTCTGGGCATCCAAATCACTCGCCAGGCTCGGAAGCTCAAATGTGAAGCCGGTCTTTGCGTAAATTAGATCTGTGAGTTTCATGGCGATGCCTTCTCTCTTTTCAGTATGACGATCACAAATCTGGTAACGCCAATATACAGCAGTAGCACAATCGGGAGCGCGATCCCGGCCCCGGCCAACGCCTCTGGCGATTTGTCAGGCGACTAACACCTCAATCGCTCTGCTGCGGTGCAAGTTGTTGTTGAAGGCTCGCAATGTCGGGAAATGCCCATTGCTCCGCAATCTTACCGTCAACCATTTGGTAAACCGAAGCTTCGAGAATGTCGATTTTTTTCCTGTCGCCGGAATACCAAGAAACGCTCCCTCGTGAGTGCCTCGCGACCGATAGCGCGTCGCAGCATGATTGCCGTCCACAATGATCTCCAGGACTTGTTCATCCCAATTCGGGAATGAAATTCGGTGCGACTGCACGGTCTCTCTGAGACCGTCTCGCCCGTTGACCGTTTGCCCACCTGGAAAATGGCCAACGTAGTCTTTCGTATAAATACTGGATATCGAAGCAAATTTTCCTTTGCTCCACACCTCCGAATGTTGAAGCTCCAGCGTTCGTTCGACGCTGGTGGTATGAACACTTGTGAAATCGCCGCAGGCATATAGTGTGCCTGCAAGAACTGTCGCAAGTAGAACTGTTGTATTTGTCATGTTGAGTTTCCGGTTATCGCCTAACGTTTTGGTTCACTGGCAATCCGGCGCCGGCGCTCCTGTCGCAATTTTTGCAAGGGACGTTACAGGCGCCAAGTGGCCAGTACAGCGATTCGTTATGCCGCTGATTCAACTGCGACATCCCATCCCGGAAAAAGCAATACTGCCGGATGGCATTTCAAAGCCCTCGCCAATACTTTTCCTCTTTCCACGCCCAAGCGGACGCGATCGTTTTCGATTGCCGAAATCGTCGACTGTGGGATTCCACAAAGCCCCGCCAACTCATTCTGGCTAAGTTCTTGCAACTCCCTGAGAATTCGCACGGATTCCCCGGTCGATACCTCGATATGTCGCTTAGCAGGCTTAAAGTCCTTCATTTTTACTTCCTTCGATAGTCATGTGCCGTCAAATCAATGACCATCACATGTAACTCTTTCCTCCGAATCCGATAAACGACCCGATATTGACCTCCAAGCCTGGAAGACCGATGTCCCTTCCATTCACCGCGGCGCGATTCGTCATTGAAGCCACGAATCAGTCGCAGACCGCTAGGTCCAGAGATTTCAACAATATCTTTCCACTTTTCGTAACGTTTCAGGACATCTTCAGGCAGCTTTCCTATGCGCCGTTGAACGTTCCGATGTTCGAAGATTGTCCACATACTGTTTTTAGTATATATATCATTTTTAGTATGTCAAGGTATCAGGCCCAAGTAGCGGCATTACGGTTTAGCTCACTGGCGCCAGGTAACTGGCGCGTTTCGTGTGACACAAACGTCATAACAGTGCACGAAGCGTGACAGTAAACCTCCGGAGTCTTGGCGCCGCCTAACTAATACTTATTGGACAAAACTGTCGCATAGTTTGCGGAAGATCATAGGACTTTGACGGCGGTGCTCTGAAGCACCCGCCGTTCCTGGGTTTCGGCTGTCAACTTCCACTGCCCATCATTTTCGGGCAGTCTCTTTTCCTATGAAGCTGGATCGATTTATCAGGTTGGCACTCGGGTTCCTGATTCTGCTCGTGTTTGTCATTGCGATCGCGGCATTGCTGTTCGTTACAGAGTCTGCGCTCAATGTCTGGGACCGGCTGGTGCAGGGGCCGCGTTTACTGCTGTATGGCTATATGTCGGTGATGGCGGCGCTGGTCGTTGCCGCCATCTGGCTGGGTTTCCGTCTGCTCGTTCGACGCAAGATAGCGGAACCGAAAGGTCGGCCGGCAAAGCTGAGCAAGTCCGATATCGAAGCGCGTTTGCGTCAGGCGGACGAGGCCGGTGTCGATGTCGGCGAAGCACAGGCTGAGTTGCGTGAGCTCGCGTCCCGTCAACAGGCAGGATCGGTTCATTTATGTTTCTTCGGCGAGATCAGCACGGGCAAGAGTTCTCTGATCAAAGCCCTGGTTCCCGAAGCTGATGTCGTGATCGATGCTGTCGGCGGCTCGACGATGGACATTCGCCACTATCGATGGCGCGACGATGAGGGCCTCCAGATCCTCCTGACGGACGTACCGGGCACTGGCGGTCTCGAAGAAGGTCTGGACAAGGTTGCCGCAGAAGAGGCGCGCCGCTCGCAGGTCGTTATCTTCGTTTGTGAGGGCGACCTGACCCGGGCTGAAAAGCAAGCCGTCAAGCGCTTGCTCGCGCTCGAAAAACCACTCGTGCTCGTGATGAACAAATCGGATCGTTACGACGCCGCAGAGCAGGCGGCACTCATGCAACGGCTGCTGGATCATCTCAGTGATCTCGGTGGCGAGATCGCGAAAGATCGGGTGGTCGCTGTGTCTGCCGGCGGACAGGTTGATGTTATCGAACGCAAGGTCGACGGCCCGGAGGAAACCGTGCGCCGCGAACGTCCTGCGGACATCGGTGTTCTTGTCGTAGCGATCAATCGTTTGCTCGAAGAGGATTCATCGATGCTCGATGCGCGCCGCGACAGGGCGGTGTTTCGGCTGGCGGCCGAAAAGCTGGCCGAGGCAGAGCAGAGATACCGACAGCAGCGCTCGGAACAGATTGTTCGTAACTCGACGCGCAAGGCGATTGTCGGTGCGCTGGCCGCTGTCAGCCCGGGCACCGATGTGATTATCCAGGGCTACATCGGCACCACGATGACGCAAAGCCTATGTAAGCTGTATGGTGCGTCGCCGCGCGATCTGGACATCGAGGAATTCCTGAGCTTGAGTCAGAGCCGGGCGGGCAAGGCGTTGCCATTGAGCCTCGCCGTCGCGGGCAACGCTTTGAAAGCCTTTCCGGGCCTGGGCACTGTCGCCGGAGGCCTCGTGCATGCGGTAGCCTATGGCCTTATCTTTGATGCGCTGGGCAGAAGCCTCGTGCATACACTCACCAAACACGGTGATCTGGTTCCCGAAACCGCCGCAAAGGAATTTGAGGAAGGCATCAGTGAACATATTGAAGCGGGTGTTCGGCAAGTGGCCAAACTGGCCCTGGACCAGCAAAAAAACGAAGACGGGTCAGGAGGATGACGGTGGTTCCCGGCACCTTACGCTCGCCAAGGAAAGCCTTCGCGACCTGATCGAAGATGCGCGATTGCCTGCCGGCATCCGCGAGTCCCTGATCCATGATTATGCTGCGGTCGAAGCCATGCTGGACAAACTGCAGCATGGCCATCTGCACATCGCGGCTTTCGGTCGCGTCAGCACCGGCAAATCCTCTTTGTTGAATGCGCTGATCGGCGAGGAAAAATTCACGGTCAGCCCGCTGCATGGAGAAACAAGACAATCGGCGATGGCGCCCTGGTCGGAAATCGAAGCGGGCGGCGTTTTTCTGATCGACACGCCGGGGCTCGACGAGGCGGGCGGCGAGAACCGCGAGTCGCTCGCGAAAGAAGTAGCGAACCGCTCGGACCTGGTCATTTTCGTACTGGACGGCGATATCACCGAGAGCGAGTGTCAGGCATTGAAGACATTGCTCGAACAAGGCAGGCCGGTGATCGTCGCCTTGAATAAGAGTGACCTGTACACGACAGACGAGCTTGATGTGTTATTGCAGTCTGTGCGTGAGAAAACGGCAGGGGTTGTTCAGTCAAGCGACGTTCTCGCAGTCGCAGCACAACCAAGGCCGCAGACGGTCGTCGAAATCGATGACACGGGTAAGGAGACAGTTACATCACGTGAGCGCGATGTCGATATCGAGCAACTCAAAGTGCGGCTTTGGGATATTTTCGAAGCGGAAGGAAAAACGCTCGCCGCACTAAACGCAAGTTTGTTTGCAGCCGACCTCAGCGACCAGGTGGGCAAACGTATTCTCAATGCGCGCCGTGAACTCGGTGACAAAATGGTACGCACCTATTGCATTGCCAAGGGGATTGCCGTTGCGTTCAACCCCGTGCCGGTCGCTGATCTGTTTGCTGCGGCGTTTATCGATGTTGGCATGGTGATGCATTTGTCGAGGGTGTATGACCTGCCGATCAGCAAGAAGGAGGCGGGATCCCTGATCAGTGTGATCGTCGCCGAAGCTGCCGCTTTGATGGGCACTGTGTGGGCACTGCATTTTGTGTCCAGCGCACTCAAGGTCGGAACGCTTGGCTTGTCCACCATTCTCACAGCTGGCGCACAGGGAGCGATTGCTTATTACAGTACTTATGTCGTCGGCCAGGTTGCCGCGGAATATCTGGCCGAAGGCAAATCCTGGGGCGAGGGCGGGCCGAAACGGGTCGTGCAGGAGATCCTCAACAGCCTGGACAAGGAAACCGTATTGCGGGATGCGCGGCGCGAGATTCGTGCGCGCCTCGGCATGAGTACCGCCAGTGGTTAAGAACGCAAAGTCTCAGCAGAGAAGCGAACGTATCTGGGCGACTGTTTGTGATGTTCCGACGGGATCGGTCGCGAGCTATGGCCAGATTGCGGAGATCGCCGGAATACCACGCGGGGCACGTCAGGTTGGCTATGCACTGCGGCAGTTACCGGCCAATACTAAGGTGCCCTGGTACCGTGTCATCAGGTCCTCGGGCAGGATCGCGTTCGACAAGGGTAGCCGGGCATACAATCGGCAGGTCAAGCGTCTTATGATGGAGGACGTTGTCATTTTCGAAGGCCGTGTCAACATGCAACAGTATCGCTGGCAACCGGATCTCGATGAACTCCTGTGGAAGCCGAGCGCGGCCTGGGACAACACGCAATCATGAAGCGAAAGCTACTTTCGCTCTATCTGACTGTTATTCTCAGCCGGCGCTATCGCTCCGGTCGGCGGCTTTTTGCAGAGCTGCGCAGAAGGACCAGCTTCAGGGATCATGTCGTCTCTGTTTTCTTGCAAATCGATGATCCCTACTCTTATCTATTGAGTCACTATTTGCCGCAGCTTGGCGTGCAATATCAAGATATCGAGCTGCGCTATTACCTGTGCCAGGCGCTGCGCCATGAGTTCATGCCTGCACCTGACATGTTGGCCGAATACTCCGTAATGGAGTGCAAATTGCTTGCCAAAGAGTTCGGGGTGCCGTTTCTCGACAAAGGCGAAGCGCCAGTTGTCGAACATCGACGCGCCCTGCTCGATTTCCTGGCGGAGGAGCAAGCCGAAGAGGACTTTGGCGCAACGTTTGGCCAGGCACTCAGCGCATACTGGCGAGGTGATCCGGAGGGTGTCGCCCGTCTTCTCGGGCGCAGGCAGCCGGAACGACCGGAAACGAACATACTGGTGTCGCAGAATCAGTTGCTGCTAAAGAAGCTGGGCCACTACAACACCGCCACGATGCATTATGCGGGTGAGTGGTATTGGGGCGTAGACCGGCTGCATTACCTGACCAGCCGCCTCGATGCGCTTGGCCTGAATCTCTGGGGCGAACCGAACGTCGAGCTTGCGTCGCTGCAACAGGCGAAGCAATTGAGCCTGCCGGCCGCTGTCCCCGCCGCAGCAGAAAGCCTGCCGGTACTGGAGATGTTTTACTCGTTCCGAAGCCCTTATTCATATCTGGCGCTGACGCGAACGTTCGAGATCGCAGATGCATTTGGTCTGAAACTCGAGATCAGGCCGGTGTTGCCGATGGTGATGCGCGGCATGTCGGTTCCGAAACAGAAGCTCCTGTACATCATCAAGGACGCCAGTCGCGAGGCGGAACGCCTTGGCGTTCCGTTCGGCAGGTTTGCCGATCCTGCAGGTCTTGGAGCGGAGCGATGTATTGCCGCGTTCTACTACGCGCTAAGCCAGAATCGTGAGCGTGACTTCCTGTTGGCCGCCGGCAACGCAATCTGGCACGAGGCGATTGATGTTGCCGAAGACGAAGGGATGCAAAAGGTGGCCGGACGCTCGGGGCTATTCTGGCCGGAGCTTGCGGTGGCGCTCGAGCAGGACGAATGGCGATCGTCTGTCGAGGAGAACCGCCAGGCGATGACCGAGGCCGGCATCTGGGGGGTACCCTCTTTCAGATTGGCGGACCTGGCGCTGTGGGGCCAGGACCGTGACTGGTTACTGGCGAGAAAGATCGAGGACATGTGTCACGCTGGCGACGGAATAATGATATGACAATGCCGGCAGTCTATTTTTCACATGGGCAGGAAAGCGGCCCATGGGGCACCAAAATCGAGGCGATGGCGAAAGCCGTGCGTGCCCTCGGATGTCGCGCCGAGAGCGTCGACTATCAGGGTATCGCCGACCCGACAGAGCGCGTCGACAAGCTCATGGCGGAATGCCAAAGCATTGAAGAGCCACTGATACTGGTTGGATCAAGCATGGGCGGACACGTCGCAACAGCTGCTGCTGCCCCCCTGAATGCAATCGGGCTCTTCGTGCTTGCGCCGGCCTATTACATCGCCGAGTACGAACACCTGACGCCACCGGCGCCCGATATCCCGATCAGCATAATTCATGGCTGGCGCGATGATGTCGTCCCGCCAGAAAACAGCATTCGCTTTGCAAGCAAATGCCACGCTACATTGCATCTCATCAACGGAGACCACCGACTCACCGAGAACATCGATGAGATAATCTACTATCTGACAAGGTTTGTGAGGGACCTGAGCGGCGATAATGTATCCGGATAGTGAACAACAATTGAGACACGGGAGAAAAAAATGAAATATTTGACGATTCTTGCGATGGGGTTGTTCATTGGTGGTTGCGGGGGTTCATCCAACGATGAAACGGTTGGACAAGAAATTGCTGACGATCTCAACGAAGCCATGAACAAAGCGCGCGCAGTCGAGGATCAGATCATGCAACACAAGGACGAGATTGACGATGCGGTTGAAGACGCAGAAGAAGCAATAGAAGACACCCGGGACTGAAAACAGACTGTAGGAGCGGCTTTAGCCGCGATGTTCGCATACGACAAATCGTGTATCGCGGCTAAAGCCGCTCCTACAGCCGCTCCTACAGTTCGCAAAAGAATTAGTCGCCAATGAATGCAGCCGGATTGATCTTTCGACCCTGGTACTGGATTTCGGGCCGGGTCTTCGCGACCTGGGCCAGGCCTGCCGTTCAGCCCGATAATCCCGTGGAATTCTTGCCGGGCGCCGACGCAGAAGTCTGTTATGTACTCGAAACCGGTGGTTTCGCCGATACGCTGGCGCTGGAACGGATTTGCAGGATCTACGGCATGCCGTCACCCGCCGGCAGCCTGAACTTCGCCGGTATTCGCGAAAGCCGGCGAATTATCGTAATGCGCCGTATGCAAGGCTTCATATTTCGGCGCAAGCGGAAAACCGGATCCATGCGGCTTAAGCGCCTCGTCGAGGCGAGTGTCAAAGCAGGCGGCAAGGAGTTGTCGCTGATTCCTGTCGCGATTTACTGGGGCCGCTCGCCGCATAAAGAGCGGTCACTCCTCAAACTCCTGTTTTCTGAAAACTGGGACGTGGCAGGCCCTACGCGCAAATTCTTTGCGACACTGCTGCATGGCAGAAATACGCTGCTTCGGTTCAGTGAGCCCGCAACGCTAAGCTCGATGATTTCGGAAGGCCTCAAACCCGAGCTGGCTTACCGGAAAGTCTCCCGGATCCTACGCGTTCATTTCCGTCAAAGACGAACGGCAACCGTCGGGCCGGATCTTTCACACCGCCGCACGCTCGTTAATCAGGTGCTGATGAACCCGAAGGTTCGACGCGTCATCAAGGCGGAAAGTGGAGATAACCGTGCGCTGCTGGAACGTAGGACGTACCAAGCACGCAAGTATGCTCAGGAAATCGCTGCGCACATTTCTTATCCAACAATTGCAGTGGTTGGGCGATTTCTTGGTTGGCTTTGGAACCGGATGTACGACGGCATCGTTCTCAATCACGTCGAGCGCCTTCACGAAGTCGCCAGAGACAAGGAAGTCGTCTACGTACCCTGCCACAGGAGTCATTTCGACTACCTATTGCTGGCATACATCGTCCACGAGCAGGGCCTTAGTATTCCGCACACAGCGGCAGGCATTAACCTGAATATCCCGGTCGTCGGGGCGATACTGCGGCGAGGCGGCGCGTTCTTTTTGAGAAGAAGCTTCAAGGGCAACCGACTGTATGCCGCGGTCTTCAATGCTTACCTCCACGAGATTCTGAAACGCGGTCATGCCATGGAGTATTTCGTGGAAGGTGGTCGCAGCCGGACCGGCAGGCTGCTTGCGCCCAAAGCCGGCATGCTGGCGATGACAGTACATTCATATATGCAGGACCCACGGCGCCCCATTTTCTTCATGCCGATCTACTTCGGCTACGAAAAGCTGATCGAGGGCGATTCGTTCATCAGCGAACTTGGTGGCGCCGAAAAGAAAAAGGAATCACTGATCGGACTGATCCGCACTCTCAAGTCTTTGCGGCAAAACTTTGGCAAGGTTTATGTCAACGTCGGTGAGCCTGTGGCAATAGAGCCGATCCTCGATGAACTAAAACCGGACTGGCGCGAGGCAATGGAACATGAAGAAGAGCGCCCGGCCTGGATGAACGAGATCATCGATGAGCTTGGTGCGAGGATCATGATCGGCATCAACGCTGCTGCCGCAGTGACGCCAATCAGTCTGCTTGCGACCGTTCTGTTGTCTACGCCGAAACAGTCCATCGGAGAACTGGAGCTCATTCGCCAGCTCAGGATCAGCCTCGACTTGCTGGCGAGATTCGAATATTCCAGCTCGGTGACTTTGCCCGAGTGGTCGCCGGAAGAAATCATTGCGCACGGGGAGAATCTCGGCGTCATCGGTCGCACAACGCACCCGCTCGGGGATGTTGTGCACATGTCCGAGCACGAAGCCGTGCTAATGACCTATTTCAGAAATAACATACAGCACCTGTTTGCGATTCCAGCCTCGATCGCCTGCTGCTTCATCCACGGACACCGCCTTGAGCACGCGGAACTGCAGCGGCTCATCCGCCTGATCTACCCTTTCATGAAAGAAGAGCTTTGCCTCAAGTGGGATAACGAGGATATCGACGACGTGACAACTGCCGGCATCGATGCCCTGTTCGACCTGGACATCCTGGCTCGTAGCAAGGACGGCAAAGTGCTCATACGGCCACCAGCCGGTTCCCGCAAGGCGTATCAATTACTGATGCTGGGGCAAACGATGGTGCCGATGCTGCAACGTTTCTATCTGGTCATTTCCCTGCTGGTCAAGAACGGCTCGGGAATGCTGTCTCGCGCCAGACTCGAACGCCTTTGCCAGCAAAGCGCCCAACGCCTGTCGATGATTTACGGGCTGCATTCTCCGGACTTTTTTGACAAAGCGCTTTTCCAGGATTTTATTCGCACATTGCGCGCGCAGACCGCGTTGCGACGGAATAAAGAGGGCCTGTTCGAGTTTGATGAGGACATCACTCGCATTGGTAAAGATGCCCGACTCGTCCTGGGCGAAGAAATCCGCCACAGTATTCTGTCGCTGACGTTCGCAGACAGGGAAGAGGGTTTGGGTTCTTGAAGGTTGTCTCGTTTTACCGGTTTGTCGATTTAGAGGATCCGCAGGGACTTAGGCTATCTCTGCAGTCGCTATGTGACGAAAAAGGCTTGCTGGGCACGATTCTCCTTGCCGAAGAAGGCGTCAACGGTACGCTGGCAGGCAGTCGTGAGGCTGTGGCAGCAGTACTTGCCTGGTTACGCGATACGCTCGCACTGGAAGAGCCAATCGAAGCGCGCTGGACGGAGGCCGCGGGAGCCCCGTTTCGGCGTATGCGTGTACGGTCAAAGAAGGAGATTGTCACGCTCGGGCGGCCGGATATCAGGCCGCAACGGTCGACCGGCAGGCATGTGTCTCCGGAGGAATGGAATGAGATCATCGAAAACCCGGAGACTTTGGTCATCGATACACGCAACCACTACGAGATCGAGGTCGGTACCTTTCCGAAGGCCGTCGATCCAGGCACGGACAGCTTTCGCCAGTTTCCAAAGTTTGCAGCACAACTGGCAGAGGCCGACAAGGATCGGCCATTGGCGATGTGCTGCACGGGCGGCATTCGTTGTGAGAAAGCGACCGCACTGATGCTCCAATTGGGATTCCATGAGGTCTATCAGCTTCGGGGCGGCATTCTCAATTATCTGGAACAGGTCGCCGAGGAGGACCAGCGCTGGAGTGGCGAGTGCTTTGTATTTGACAGCCGCGTCGCCGTCGATCGCGATCTCGCCGAGGGCGGCTACGTCCAGTGTCACGCCTGCCGACGGTCACTAAGCAGCGAAGACTTGCAATCACGCGATTATCGAGAGGGCGTTTCCTGCCCGCGATGCATCAGCGACCTCGACGAGGAGAGAGCAAAGCGGCTTGAGGAACGCCGGCGCCAGGTTCGCCTCGC
>JAZFPY010000288.1:0-2800 GCA_036444875.1 Woeseiaceae bacterium
TGGTACCCCGACCATGATTCGAACATGGGACCCCCAGATTAGGAATCTGGTGCTCTATCCAACTGAGCTACCGGGGCGTTGTGAAAGGCAGGAATTCTATCAGAGCCGAGCGTTCCCAATTAGCTGATGTTTCTTGGTGAGATTCATTATACTGCCGGTCGCGGCAGTACCCGCGTGAAGAATAATCAATTACAAGTTCAGGAGACAAAAAATGAGATCAAGACTAATGGCGGCATTGGCCGTTCTTTTGTTTGCATCAATGTTCAGCGTCCCGGCATCCGCACAGAACAATGACCGAAACTGGGAAAACGGAAACGTCATTGCGACGACTCAGGTTTTCACTGAGCCCGGTATGTTCAATGCTTACATCAATGACTTGAGAGGCCTTTGGCGGGTCTTCCTCGACCAACAAATCGAGGATGGCAACGTTGTTTCTTATCACATGTACGTCAACACATTCGCCCGCGATGACGAGCCCAACCTCATATTGCTGACGGAGCACCCGAACTGGGCGGCATTTGACCTGAGCTCCGAGTACTTTGATGCGCTGACCGAAAAGCTTCAGGGTTCTTTGGCTAAGGCCCGCGATGCCTCGATCGAGCGCGGCAAACTGCGGCGCCTCGGCGGAAACTCGGTCTATCAGGAAATCAAGTTCAAAGACTGATTTGCAGGTAGTAACAAGGAAAAGGCCTCTGCACTCACGAATTGCAGAGGCCTTTTTTTAGTCCAGCAGATTTCGGCTATCATCTTCGCCTCGATAACTCGAGAGCTAGACAAGGAGAATCTACATGCTCCAACCTGGATCAAAAGCCCCGGAATTCGTTTTGCCGAACGAGAAAGACGAGGATGTGTCGCTGATCGACATGTTGGAACAAGGCCCGCTCGTACTCTATTTCTATCCCGCGGACTTCACGCCGGGTTGCACCAAAGAGGCCTGTTCGATTCGTGACATGCATGACGACATCTTGTCAGTCGGTCTGAGGGTTCTTGGCGTCAGCCCGCAGGATGCCGCGAGTCACATGAAATTCAAGGAAAAGTACGAACTGCCATTTACACTCCTTAGCGATCCGGACAAAGTGGCAATCAAGATGTATGACGTCGATGGACCCTTCGGGGTCGGCGTGAGGCGCGCAACCTATCTGATTTCGCAAAACGCAGAAATTCAGGCAGCCCTGCAAGCCGATGTCCTGATCAACCGGCACAAGGAATTCATCGAGAAAGCGATTATCCTGAGAGAGGCTGCCGGCACGAAAGCCAGCGACGCGGAACAGTGATACGTTGATGACTCAGACCGAGTTATTCGCCCGTCAGCGTTACGATCACGTTTCGCTGATGCGGTGCATACCGGTGCTCCCACAAGTAGACCCCCTGCCAGGTCCCAAGAGCGCAATGACCATTCGAAATCGGCAGATTGATATCTGATTGCGTCAAAACACTTCTGATGTGCGCCGGCATATCATCGGGACCTTCTGCCGTATGCGTAAACAGAGGGTCGCCATCCGGGACGTGGCGTTCCATAAATGCTTCCAGGTCCCGCATGACTGCGGGGTCCGCGTTTTCACAAAGCATCAGTGAAGCGCTTGTGTGTCGAATAAAAATGTGGCACAGGCCGGTGACAATCCCCGATGCCCTTACGACATCGTCTATCTGACGGCTGATGTCATAAGTGCCCCTGCCGGTCGTCGAGATGCTTAGTTCAGATTGTGAAATCACGTCGGTCCACGTGTGAAAAGACCGCCCGTCAGGACGACTAATTCGCCCGTCAGGACGACTAATTCGCCCGTCAGGACGGGCTCCTACGCTGTCATGTCAGCAACTGTGCCTTGCCTGTAGGGTTCGCCAAAACGCAAACGAATAGTCTTGGTCTTACCAAACCACGGAATGGAAACAATGTATATGTTGTCGTACTCCGATTCATCGATCGACGGAACATTCTTGCTCGCTCCGAGGTTCGCAATGAGTTCCGGCAACGTATTGCTATGACAGACAACCAGGATTATTTTTCCTTTGTGATTCTTGAGAATCGTTTCGAGCACAGTCTCCCTGTCGGCCGCATCATATGTGTTCATTTCCAGGTTCAATGCTTCCGCCAATGGCTGTGCTGTCTCCCGAGCGCGCCTGAACGGCGTGGTGTAAATCGCGTCGATGCCCGCCACTACATCCGCATCGACAAGTTGCCGCGTCAGTTCAGCTACCCGGCGACGACCGGCATCACTTAAGGCGGGATCGTCACCCGAATTCAATTCTTTCTCTGCGTGCCGGACGAAGATAATTGTGGTCGTGGCCTGGGATTCAAAGAACCACGCCAAACCGATGGCGATGCCCGCATAGATTATGATGGCTTGAATTCGGCGGCGCCGGCGTTTGCGGCGCCGATCTTGATCTGATTTCCCGCTTCGCATGGATCGCGAGCTTACGGGGTTTTTGGCGATTTTCCTATTCTTTAGTCCGGCCGGTCATCATCCCGGTCCGCGGAAACCACCCGGCACTCGCCTTCGATGACGGTATTTTCACCAGACCCGGATCGCCCTCGCCCGCCTGCCGCTGCGCTGTATTTTGGCAGCTTGCGGCCCAGCCACCACATCCGAACACCCAGCACGGCGGCCAACACCAGAATAATGCCGGTCAGTGCGACGAACGCGACGACGCCCAAAATGATCGTCGCGCCGATCGCGAGCGCGCCGACGATAACGACGAGAACATTGGCAAGCGGATTGCCTGCAGGAAAATGTCTGTTGTGCCGAATCAATTATTTCTCACTTACTTGCTGTTCCATATTAGTCCGAGTATAGAAGCCTTC
>JAZFPY010000289.1:0-5023 GCA_036444875.1 Woeseiaceae bacterium
AAGCAGTTTCGAATATCGCCGTTGAAAGTCTCGATATCGAAGCGGGCAGAGACTGAATTGCTGAAATTGATATCCAGGTCTCCGTTTATTGTCTCGACGCTGAACATTCCATCCTCTGACAGCGCTGCATCAAAAACGATGTCGCCGGTTACCGTTTCCATCCGGATTCGCTCGAAGCTGCTGTTGACCACAACGAGAGCACCACTGACGGAATTAACAGTAACTTCTCCGGCAAGATTCTGAATGTCAATATCGCCGCTTACCGTGCTTAGGTCGGCATGCGCCACTTTATCGTCGCCCTGCACTTCGACGTCTCCGCTCACGGTCACGATCTCGACATCGGCGGCATGAACCTCGCTGTCGATATCTCCGCTGACAGATTGCAAGTTCAGTATCCCGAAAACGTTTGTTACATCGATGTCGGCGCTTACGCCGGCAACTTTGACCGAGTTCATCTCCGGCACATGAACGAGCAGGTCGCTGGAAATATTGCGCTTGCCACTGTCTGAAGACTTTACCGTAATCTCGATTTCGTCACCGTCACGCTTGAAGATCAGCTCCTTAACGCCGCTACCGAGATCACCCCTTACTTCGACTTCGTTACGAGACCAACCAGTGACCTCAACTAATCCGGAAATATTGGAAATGGTCACCACGCCATCCGAAGCTGCATCCAGCCTTTGGTCTATGCGGTCTGCCATTGCTGTGGCGCCAATCAAACTCAAACAAGTCAGGGTTAAAATTCTCATAATCAGTCTCTTCATTTCAGGTGGGTTTCTGCGGTGCTTACCCTTATCGCACTGCCTTAAATATCCGTTCTCAACATCGCGGCGTTCGCGACGCGGTCAATTTTCATCATTACCGACAGCTCTTCACGATATGTACTGAGGAGCAGTTCCTGCAGCAATATGTTGTCTGGCTCATCGACCAGTGCACTGTTAATCTCGTCGATGGCTGCACGAATCGCATCGATGTTTTTCTCCACCTCAGCGCGTACTTCAGGCGACAGGCGCTCGAGTTCTTCATCGAGCTGTGCTTTCAGGCTGCTGCGCGCATCCTGATAACCAGGACCGAGCGTGTAGTGGCCCCCAAAGCTTGCCCGCTCATAATTGAGCCCCGTATTGTCCGTGACAAGCGTCGCGACCGGCGTCTTCTCATTCATCGCCAGATACGTCAGGCCCGACGAGGCGCCGACAAGCAGCAGCACTGCCGCCGCCTGTGCAAATACGGTATTCCAGCGTGTCCGCGAAGGCCTGGCAATTGCGTTTTCAATGTCCGGCCACAGATCGTGCTCGGGCGCGACCTCCGTCTCAAGCGCACGCGCCGCTTCCATCAGTTTGTCGTCAAAGCTTTGATTCTCATTCATAACTAATATCCGTTTTGCTGCAGTTGCTGCGCAAGTAGTCTTTTCGCGCGGTGCAATTGTGCCTTGCTCGTGCCTACCGCTATACCGAGCATGTTGCTCGTTTCATCATGGCTGTAGCCGTATACGGCGTGCAGCACAAAGACACGTCTCGCTCCACCTGGTAACTCATCGACTGCTTTTTGCAGGTCCTCGAAATTACCGCTGTCGCCCACCGTTCTTGCTGCGGGCGAGATGTCCGTCACGGCCTGGATACGATCCCGCTCGCGCCGCGACTTTCTCATGCGCGCGAGTACCGAGTTCACGGCGATTCGGTGCAACCAGCTACTGAACGCGCTGTCGCCCCGAAACTTTGAGAGCTTTCTCCAGGCCTGGATAAACGCATCCTGCGTACAGTCCTCAGCCTCGCTGGCATTGCCCGTCATACGCAGGCAGAGGCCGTAGATCTTGTCGACGTGCAGCCTGTAGAGCGATTCGAAGGCGGACGTGTCCGCCCGCCGGGCGCGCTCCACCCAGTCAAGCTCGTCGGTAAGACCCTGCTCTGTCACCACTGCCACCGCGTTACCCGCTGCGGCACCGGCTGCCATAAGCGCTTCCAAAGACCCTTTCTCCTCATGCTTTACTACTTTGATGCCAATCCTTGCGTAATGGTTTAAGCCCATTTGCCCGCTACGGTCAAATTTCCCTTGTGAGACTGAGATTTACGGTGATTCTGGTATCATGCGTCAGGCCCTCTCTTGACGCTGCTGGCCGAGTATTTCGCCCGTTGCGGCGGCGGCAAGCCGAACAATAAGAACGATGAGAATAATGACGACATGTCCGGTTTCCGGGCGCATGCGCAAAACCACCGGCAAGTTACCTACGGAGACAACTCAGAACTGATGGCGGGGCATTCGATTCTATATCTGGGCCGCGGTGATTTTTCAGCCAATTTTCTCAAAAAGCTGAAGGCTTCACGTTACTGCAGCCGGCTGAGCCGGTCTGAGACGCTGGCAATCCCCGACGACGCGCCGGCAATGATCGATCTGGTTTTGTTCGAAGCAGGACCGGCTATTGCGCAGTCTGGCCAAACGCTGCACGAACTCATCCACGCGTTGGGCGACTATCCGGTTGTCGCGGCTACCACACGGCAGCAAGAACATCGTGGCATTGCTGCTGTTCGCCTGGGGGCGCAGAGTTTTGTCTGTGTGGACGATATTTCCGAAGCAGAGCAGGAGGCCGTCTTTGACCATGCAATACAGAGATTCCGACTTCTGACGCGTCTGTCCGACACCGACGGTACCGTACTGGGCATTCTCAAGAGCATAAACGACGGTGTCATCGTCGTTGACCGCCACGGAAATGTGCTGGATATCAATCCGGCCGCCCGTTCGATACTCAGTCTCGCGCCCAGACAGCGCCCGGCTGACAAGTGGGCCGACAATTTCTGCAATATCGCGCCGGACGGTCAGACGCTTCTCAACGCCAAAGATATGCCGCTGGTCAAGGCACGCAGAGGTCAGAAATTCAGTAACCAGATCGCCGTCTATCGCGTTCCCGAGCAGCAGGACACGATTCTCAGCATCAACGGACAGGGTCTGTTCGACGGCAACCAGTCACTGCTCGGCGGTGTCATAACTTTTCGCGATATTACTAACACGATGAAGAGGACGGTCGAGCTCGAGAAGCGTGCCCAGTACGACGAACTGACGCTGATGCCGAACCGCCGTCTCTTTGTTCGCCAACTGGAAAAAGCAATCGGCCGCAGTCAACGAGCGTCAAGAGCGCTGGCTGTGCTTTTCATCGATCTCGACAAATTCAAGTCGGTGAACGATACGCTCGGTCACGACGTTGGGGACGAAGTGCTGCGGCAGGTTGCCGACCGACTGACAAAAAATCTGCGTATTGGCGATTTTTCAGGCCGTTGGGGCGGCGACGAGTTCGTCGTCATGCTCGAAGACTTTGGAGAGTCAAGAAACGTGGCGGCAGCGGCACAAAAACTCGTGTTGGTCCTGTCGGAAAAATATCTCGTAGGCGGCAGCGAAGTTTATGCTACACCGAGCATCGGTATCGCCAATTATCCGGACTCAGGCACGGAGGCCAAGCGTTTGATCAAGGCGGCAGATCTCGCCATGTACCAGGCAAAGCAGCGCGGTGGCGGTCGCTTCCAGTTTTACTCGAGTGCACTGAACACCAAACTCGAGCAGCGCGACGAACTGGAACTTGGCCTGCGGCATGCCCTGGTCCGCGATGAGTTCCTCCTGCACTACCAGCCGCGAATCGATGTTGACTCGGGACGTCTGATTGGTCTTGAGGCTTTGCTTCGCTGGCAACACCCGCGCTTTGGTTTACTGCCTCCGGCGCGGTTCTTGACCATCCTCGAAAGTAGCGGTCTCATTCACTCCGCGGGCGAGTGGGTTATCGATACTGCTTGCCGCCAATTGGCAGCCTGGCAACACCAGTTCGAGCTGCCGGATCTCGCGATGGCTATTAATCTCTCGCGGCCACAATTGACGCACGGCAGGCTCGTCGAAGCAGTGTCCAAGTCGCTCGAAAATACTGCACTCGATCCGGGTTGTATCGAATTTGAAATTGGTGACGGCGACATCGTCAACAGACGGTCTTCGGAGCTTGAAACACTGCATGATCTTCGGAATCTCGGGGTGAGACTGTCGCTGGATCACTTCGGAACCGGTGACCTTTCATTCAGTTCGCTCGACACGGGGGTGATCGACAGTTTTGTGCTTGACCCGTCGCTGATCCAGGATGTCGAAATCAACGGCAGCCATCAGCGCATCGTTCGCGCCGCCATCGCGATGGCGCGGGGACTCGATATCGAAGTGGCAGCGGAAGGCGTCGAAACGATCACGCAACTCGAGTTTCTAAGAAGTTGTCAATGCGATCTCGCGCAGGGTTATCTGATCAGCAAACCCATGCGGGCCGAGAAAGTATCGTCACTTTTGAGAAGTGAGATTGCCGGCACGCGATTGCTCAGTCGCGGCATGCCCTAGCCCGAATGTTTGAAAAATAAGGGGCGGAACCCGTTTTTGTCATCGGGTCCGCTCACGGCTTGCGTCGGGTATATCCCCCTCGCTCGGGCCTTAAACTCGCTCGTGGAACACACCCGACGCAAGCCGCTCGCAAAATCAGCAAGAATCGGGATCCGTCCCCGATTTTATTAGCAACCGTCGGTATAACTGATAACGACTGGCTCGGACTCCGGGTTCGGCGGGGGAATGTACAAAACGGCGCAGCCCGGTGTCGACATCAACTCCTTATGCTGCCAGTACCCGACCTTGAACAGGAAATCGCCGCTGTTAACCACGACCTCACTGATCGAATTCTCGGTCGGATAACCAAAGCGCATCTCGAGCATCTGCCCATCCACGGTGAGTCTGGCCGGCCGGCCGTTCGACAGCCAGATGCGGTTGGTCAAATGAGCCGAACTCCGGACGTTGGTGGCAAGAGCTTCTACAGCGCCGGCCCGGACCTCCTTGTTGATGGCCACGAAACGCGGCATGGCGGCGGCGGCGAGCATCGCCAGCACGGCTACGACTATCAACAATTCCGTGAATGTAAAGGCTCTTTGTAAACTCACCAGGGCCACCGAAAAAAGGCTTCTGACCCTTTTTACGCGTCCGGTGGCTGAGGTCTGTGACCGGAGTCACGCTTCGGGGACGG
>JAZFPY010000290.1:0-7008 GCA_036444875.1 Woeseiaceae bacterium
CGAGTTCCGATACGGCGATAAGGCAGGACGGATCTTTAAGAATACGATCATCCGCATCGACCAGTGCCTGAAGTGTATCGCGCGCTTTGTCGATGTCGTCGTCATAGCCGATTCCGATGACAAGGTCGACGCGCCGCGTGTCGTTGGCAGAATAATTGGTAATGATGCTGCCCATGATTTGTGCGTTCGGGACGATAATCTGCTTGTTATCGCCCGTCTTCAAAACCGTGGTGAGGATTCCTACCTGAAGAACCGAACCAGCTATGCCGGCAGCTTCGACAAAATCGCCAACCCGATAGGGACGGAACATCACGATCAGGACGCCGGCCGCGAAGTTTGCCAATGATCCCTGCATCGCCAGGCCGATGGCCAGGCCGGCTGCGCCCATGATCGCGATCAGGGAAGTTGTCTGAACGCCGACCTGGTTGATTGCTGCAATGACGACAAAAATCATCAAGGCCCAGTAGACGAGATTGCTGACAAAGCTCTGAAGAATCTTATCAACTTCCTGCGATTCCATAACTTTGCGTATTCCCTTCGTCACGAAGCGAACAACGATGCGACCGATAAAGAAGATTGCGATCGCGGCAATGAGCCTTATACCGAAGTCGAGGCCTACCATCTGGAACTCCTCGTACAGTCCAGCCCAATCGACCCCGAAGTCGGGCACTTTTAATTCGTTCATGTATCTTCTCCCTACAAAGTGTTTTTGTTTATTGTTGCTTCGGGGGCATCAACGGCCGCTTGGTTTTTCTTAGTGCGAGCCAGTTGCCAACCACCGTCAGCGATATGCCGGTGACCGCCAGCACGGACCACTGGTAGTCTTCAACAAATGTCGAAATTGCCAGTGCTACGACCGGAAATAATACAGAAGAATACGCGGCGCGGGCAGACCCGATCTTACGGATCAGTAGCAGATAACAGCCGAAGGCTATTGCCGAGCCGAGAATCGCCAGAAACAGCAGCGACCAGACATAGCCGGGTTCAAAGGAAAAATTGAATTCGCGCCCCAGGATCGCGGCTGCCAGGAACGATAGCAGAGCGCCCCAAGCCATACCGTGGGCGTTCACGGCGACCACCGGAAGGTTGCGTCCCGTATTCACCACTGCCGCCATATTCCCAATCGACGCGATTACGACACCAATGACAACCAGGAGCAGGCCAAAAACCGTGCGGTCCTGCAAACTCAGCGCCGAAACTTCAGGCCAGAAGATCGATCCGATGCCAAGCATGCCGAGAAACGAGGCGACCAACAACCGTCCTTCCAATGGTGTGCGAAAGAATACGCGCTCGAAGAACGCATTGCATACGACAATCAAAGTGAAAGTAACTGCAACAAGCCCGGAAGTGATGTAAGTGGTGCCGTAATAGACAAAAAAGTAGTTAATCGAGAAGAGCAGAAAGCCCTGCACGATGACCATTGGGTAGTAACGCAGGGGCAAGCGAATGTTCTTGCCCGCAACGATCGCATATAGAAATAGCGTGACCGCCGCAATAGCAAATCGATAGGCAACCGATACTTCCTCGGCAACGACACCGAACTGATACGAAATGGCAGACCAGGTCGATCCCCAGATAAGCACAACGGTGGCGTACAGGAGTGCAACCTGCATGCTTGGTTTCCTGAAGGACAAAGGCGTGCAGCGTATCTGACTGCGAAGGACTATGCACTACGCGGCGCGTACGAGCGGGATATTGGTGTCTGAGACTGTCGCCGGCAGGGCAGATGAAAGCTCCTGCAACATCTGCACTCCCGCCATCCATGGCGGTCGGCTTCCGGCGCCAAGCCTACATGGATGTATTCACGGCGTGTTTCACCAACACACATCCGCCTCGTACTTTCTCCAAATTCTCCGGAACCCGGGACTATTGCCCTGGGATGCCCTCAAAGCCAGGCTGGAAGCGAAAGATGTAGTACGGGCCGTTTGCCTTGATGTGATCCCTGGTCTGCAAAACCTGATCAGGAATGGCGCTGTCAGCAAGGTACAACCAGCCATCCGGCCCGAAAGACAATGCATCGGCCCAGCGGATCCTGTCGGATCTCACGAGTGTTTGCGGTTGCTTGTCCGGCCCGACGACAAACACGGAGCTGTGCTCAACGTCGGTTATATAGACATTGCCGGCAACGTCGGTACTCAGGCCGTCGCTCAGTGGTTTGTCGCTGAATCGTTCGACTCGACTTTCGAGTTGCTCCGGCAGCAGCCGGGTGTTGGTCAGGTCCTTGAGCCGGATCCGGTAGAGCCCGCTTTGATTGATTGCAGCAAAGTAAAGCCATTCGCCTTCGGAATCGAATGCGATGCCGTCTACACCGCCCTTGAGTGAGACCAGACCGCCGATAAACGTCATATCCTTCAGCTGATTTCGGATCAGATAGTTCTCCGGTGACACCGAATCATGTAATTCAAGAACCCTGCGTGCTGTGTGTTGCTGAATATCGTAAACAATCAGGGCAGGCGTCTTTCGCCAGAAACTCGCGTCAGCAATGATGATGGTCTGGCCGTCGGGGCTGACCTGGAGGTCCTGGAGGAAGGAACCGGCAGGGGCAATGTCAGCACTGAAACGATGGTCGTGCGCGACTTCGCCGGATGCGAGATCGAATGCGAGCAGCCTGGCTTTACCAAAGCCATGATTACCGTGATCGATGGTCCACAGAATATTGCGCCGGTCGATTACAAGGCCCAGGACGGTATTAAAGAGCCTTTGTTGAGATGCGCCATTCGGATACGGCATGGCGGCGCCGGCGACCAGTTCCAGAAGCTTGTTTCCCTGTGGGCGCGATTCCGGATGTACGGTGAAGAAAATGCGGCCTTGGTGATTAACCGCCAGATTTCCAATTGGTTCCGGGTAAGCCAGGACTTCTTCAAGAGCGGTTTCTTCGATGAGGGGGCTGGTTGATAAGTCACGGTACGGCTCACCACCGCCGTAACGAACGTGCAAGATCACGACAAGCACGAGCATGATAATCAGCAAAAACAGGATGAATTTCTTCACGCTTCGGATAATGCTCCCGGCACAGAAATCTGGCTCGAAATTCTACAGTGTAAGACGGGCTCACGCCCAGAGCCGCAATGCGATAATCCAGGAGGCTGCGAGGATGCCAATCGCCGTTGTTCCGCAAAGGAGTTGAAACCGTCGAGCAGACGGGATCCTGGGTAGCAGAGTCAGCAACATTCCGAAGCCGAAACCGCAGACAAAGCCAGCAAGGTGCGCGCCGATGTCCGTATTTACATCACCCGTGCCCGTGTACGCAAGTAACGCGATACCGCCGACGATCGGACCGAGCCGATATGACCATCTGTCCTGCGCCATGAGTTTTGCACGCCATACAAAACCGGCAACAAGGCCGAGTGTGGCAAAGACCGCCGTGGATGCGCCAATCGAGCGGTGACTGGAGGCAAGCAGCAGCGTGTTCAGCGTGTTGGCGAGCCCGCTGGCAATAACGACGCAGAGCCAGGTCAGGCCGGAGCCGAAAAGGCGGCCGGCAAGAAGGCCAAATAAGGCGCCAAAGCCGATATTCCCGGCCAGGTGGCGGAAGCCCGAGTGCAAGGTGAGCGCAGTCAACGTGCGCCACCATTCGCCCTGACGAATCAGTTCACCGTCGACGCGGCCGGCCGCCAGCCAGTCCCTGTTGAATGCACTTTCGCCGGCGAGCCAGGTGACAAGAATGACGACGACAATATAGGCAACAATGCCGGGCACGGCGTTCTGAAATACCGGTACCGGCCTGGGCCTCTGCGGTTGTGCCTGCTGATTCTCCTTTTCATACTGCCAGATCTCGTACTTGGCCTTTTCGGAAACCTCGGCCGGCACGACCAGTGTGTAACCCAGGTCGTCGTGCAGAATCTCGTGGGGAATATTCAGCGAACTCAAGACAAGTGCCCGATCGTTGCTAGCCTGTCGGTGACTGCTCTCAAATACGATGGCCCAGTCGTCGTCCATCAGGCGGCCAGCCTGTCGACAATACGCGGCAGGATTTCCGCGCAATCACCCGATAATTTTTGGGCAGCAATATCATCGGCGCGGGTTCGGCCTCGATTGATAATGACGATGGGAATATTCGCCTCCTGCGCGAGGCGCGCGAACCGATAACCGGAAAAAACCATCAGCGATGACCCGACAACGAGCAGGGCATCGCTTTCCTCGAGTTTTTTCGTTGCGACGCTTACTCTTTCTGTCGGTACCGCTTCCCCAAAAAAAACGACGTCCGGTTTTATGATACCGCCGCAGCTGGGGCAATCGGGTACATTGAAGTCCAGGTAGTCCGATCCTGACAGCTCCGCATCGCCATCGGGTGTGTAGGCAGATACGTTCGGATGCCAGTCCGGATTGCATTCTTCGAGTCTCGCCTGCCAATCGCTCCTCTGACTGGTCGCTTCACAGGTCAGGCAACGTGTCTTGTGCAGCACGCCGTGCAGATCGATCACCTTGCGGCTACCCGCCATGCGATGCAGGTTGTCGACGTTCTGTGTTATGAGCAAATTCACATGACCGACTCGTTCGAGTACCGCCAGTGCGGCGTGCGCCGCATTCGGCGTTGCAACCGAAATTCGACTCCAGCCAGCAAAGCTCCTGGCCCAGTAGCGTTTGCGCACGTCGCGGTTATGGGCAAAGTCGCCGAATTGCACCGGTTGCGCATTCTTCCAATTGCCGTCTTCGTCGCGATAATCGGGAATGCCGGAACCGGTGCTGCAACCGGCGCCGCTCAGCACGGTCATATTCCTGTACCGATGCATAAATTCGACCATTTTGGCGATGTCACTCATACTCTGGATTTGCCGAAATGCGTAAGGGGAAGAATCTTATGACACATGAACGACCTCTGAAAGCATTCAGTGCAATGGCGATTGCATGTTTCGTTGTGACGGCGGCGGATGCCGACGTGCTTGATGCGGCCCCCGGTGGCTTCACAATAAGCCACAAGACAGAAATAACTGCCAGCCGTATCGACGTTTACCATGCCGCCGTCGACAACATCGGTGACTGGTGGAGCGATGATCACACGCTTTCCGGTAATGCCGGCAATATGTATATCGATGCGCGGACCCAGGGCTGCTTTTGCGAAGTGCTGGGCGAGGGGGCCGGTGTCGTACATCTGACCGTTACGTTTGTGAACCCGGGCGTGATATTGCGTTTGAGCGGCGGCCTTGGCCCGCTTGGCCTGATGGGCGTCAGCGGAAACATGACCTGGGAGTTTGCAGACAGTGAGAACGGAACAATTATCACTTTGAACTATGCGGTTGGCGGCTATCTTCCTGGTGGCCTGGATTCAATAGCAGAGACCGTGGACGGTGTGCTGGTCGAGCAAATGACAAGTTTGAAAGCATTTGTCGAAGGCGACGGAAATAATCGAATTGTCATGCCTGATGAACCGAACTATCGAAAGGACGGAGAATCATGATAACTGATCTCGTCGCGGGCAAGCTGGTCAAGCTCGCGCCAGGCGTATGCAGACTGGTCGCGCCGAATTCCGGCATGATGACAGGCCCCGGTACGAACACCTATATATTGGGCGAGAAAGAGATTGCCGTGATCGACCCTGGGCCGGCGATCGATAGTCATATCGAGTCAATCTGCGATTTGGCGCCCGGGCCGATCAAATGGATCCTCGTTACGCATACACACCCCGATCATTCGCCGGCCGCGGCCGGTCTCGCAGAAAAGACCGGCGCTAAACTCCTGGGAAGACCAGCTCCCGATGGTCAGTACCAGGATAAGACTTTCATACCGGATCGCATTCTGAAAAACGGGGAAATTTTCGAAACACCGGAGTTCAAACTCGAGGTTGTTTATACGCCCGGACATGCATCGAATCATCTCTGCTATTTTTATGAGAAGCTGAACTGGCTTTTCACGGGCGACCACATCATCGACGGCTCGACCGTCGTAATCGACCCGCCCGACGGCAACATGTCGGATTATCTCAGTTCACTCGAACTGTTGATGGATAAAGTCTTGGCCGTAATCGTACCGGGGCACGGCGGGCTGCTTGAAAGTCCTTACGAAGCCATCGACTGGATTATCAAGCACCGCCTGGAACGAGAAGCTAAAGTAATCGCCGCGCTCGAAGAACATCCAAAATCAGCCTGCACTGATCTCGTGCCGCATGTATACGATGACGTGCACGAAAGATTGTATGGTTGGGCGGAACGATCTTTGCTCGCGCACCTTCTCAAACTCGAAACCGATGAAAGAGCAATTCGAGATAATGATTGCTGGTCACTTACCGTCGGCTAGATCCGCGAAACCAGTCCCGGTGGTTAGCATATTTTTCAACAAATCAGGAACGCTCCAGTATTCCAGTCCCGGTCGTTTCTGGAATCCGGAAATCGCATCGTAAATCTTGTCGGCGCCCATCGAGTCCGCATAATGCATCGGCCCGCCGCGGTGCCGCGGAAATCCGTAGCCGTTAACCCAGACCACGTCGATGTCGCTTGCACGGGTCGCGATCCCGTCCTCCAGAATTCGCGCCCCTTCGACGATCAGCGCGTAAACGCAGCGCTCGATGATTTCCTGTTCGCTGATTTTCCTTTGCTCGATGCCAAGTCGTTTCGCTTCCGCTCTGATCATCTCCTGAACCTCGGGATCGGGAATAGGGGTCCGGGAACCTTTTTCATACAGATACATGCCTTGACCGGTTTTTTGACCATATCGGCCTTGCTCTGCAAGCATGTCGGCGACCCGGTAGAAAGTAGGGTCGTCGGGTAAATCGGTTCTTTCCTGACGGACTTTGTAGCCGACGTCGAGCCCGGCAAGGTCGCCAACTGCGTTGGGACCCATCGCCATGCCCCAGTCGTAGAGCACGCGGTCGATGTACTCGGGCGCTGCGCCCTCGAGTAACAGGCGCTGATTCTCGCGGCCATAGCCGTACAACATTCGATTGCCGACGAAGCCAAAACAGTTGCCGACAACAACGCCGATCTTGCCGAGGCGTTTTGCCAATGCGAGAGAGCTGGCAATGACCTCGACCGATGTTTCGGACCCACGAACAATCTCCAGCAATCGCATGAT
>JAZFPY010000291.1:0-4328 GCA_036444875.1 Woeseiaceae bacterium
TCAAATTCTTCCTCCAGTCGTTCCTGCGCATAGCGGTAATTGAAAAGACCGGTAAGCCCGTCCCGAATCGCCAGCTCCCTGAATTCCTTGTTCAGGCTCTCGAGATCCTGGTTCTTCCGGGCCAAAGTATTGACCAGATCCTGCTGCCGGCGAATACCGGACAGGTTGGCAATGGCACGATCTGCCGCATCTGTGACAACGTCCAGATCGTCGAATGGCTTGAGGATATAGTCGAAAGCACCCAACTTGAGGGCGTCAATGGAATTATTGATCGATGCATGGCTGGTCATAATGACGAACTGTGTATTTTCATTGATCTCTTTGATGGCGCCCAACAGCTCGATGCCGTTCATTTTGGGCATACGAAAGTCGCTGAACACGATTTCATGCCAGGTACGCTTGAACTTTTCCAGCGCGTCCTCGCCGTCTTCAGCCAGGGTGACTACGTGGCCCTCGCCCTCGAGAATTTCGCCAACCAACTCGCGAATCGCGATCTCATCGTCTACAATCAGAATATTCATGATGCTTTTTCCAAAGCGACAGTGCGCTTAGTTTCAAGCGGCAGTTTGATCACGAATTTCGCGCCTCCACTCTCGGCCCGCTCAACCGAAATATCGCCACCGTGATCCTGAATGATGCCATATGTTACCGACAGACCGAGGCCGGTGCCCTCGCCCGCCGGTTTTGTCGTAAAGAAAGGTTCAAATATCTTCGCCGCAACGTCTTCATCGATGCCCGGCCCGGTATCGAGAACCGTTATCATGACAGACTCACCATTAACGAAGGTTACGATATCGACCTTGCCGCCGCCATCGCCCATGGCCTGCTGCGCGTTGATCATCAGGTTCATTAGCACCTGCTGTAACTGATTGGCGTTACCCGAAATAGCGGGAATATTCTCGCCCAGCTCGAAACTGATGTGAACCTTTGCCAGGGACAGCTGGTGATCGACGATGGCTGCGGATTTACTGACGACATCGTTAACAAAGATCTGGCTGTGTTCACCTTTTTCCACTCGCGAGAACTGCATCAGGTTGCCGATGATCTCGTTGCAGCGCCGGGTTTCATTCTCGATCGTGTCCAGGTATCCCTTGAGCGCATCCGGATCCGTCAGTTTGCGTTTGGACAGCTGTGCATAGCCCAGGACGGCCGACAAAGGGTTCTTGACCTCGTGAGCCAGGCCTGCGCTCAGCGTGCCGACCGCGGCCATTTTCTCGGATTGGATGAGGGCGTGCTGTGCCTTCTTCAACGAGGCCTCGCGCTCCTTGAGTTCGGCGGCCATGTCGTTGAACGAGGTGGACAGCTCGCCGATTTCATCGCTGGATTTGATTGCCACGTTGACATCGAAATCACCCTTGGCAATTTTGCGAACGGCATTTGACAGGCGCTCCAGCGGCCGCGTGATCCGCCGGGATGCGATGTCACCACAGATGGCTGCCACGAGGATAATCACCAGGCCCACGAAGACCAGATCGTCAAGGAGCTGACTCGCAGTCATATAGGCGGCAGTCGCGGATATTCGAGTAACGATGGTCAGATCCCCGATCGACGATTTTGCGACGGCCGCTATGTAATCGTGACCGTCGGCTGAATATTCAAACCCCCCGCTCGTACCGACACCCTCGAAACTCTCCAGTGCCAGGCGGGCCCAGGCCACGGCATTGTCAGTGTCGCCGATCGCCACGACCGGCTGCCAATCGGGATCGACCAACACCGAGTCAAACGGCCTGCCGCGGCTCAATACCTTTGAGATATCTGCAGGAGAGATGATCGCAACAACGGGCGACTCTTTTTCCTCGCCCGGCAGCCGGCGACCGAGCGTCAGGGTCACCGCTCCCGTGCCGCTGTCGTTATGGATACCGCGCACCCGGACTGTGCCTTCTTCGCGTGGGGTCGTAAGCGACGGCAGCTTGTGCAACTCATCCGGCTCGATGCCCGCATCGCGAAGGCCGGCACTGTTGTACAGCGACAGCGGCTCTCCACCGGCGCCCGTCGTTACGAGGGCGAGCAGGCCCGGGTAGGCGACAAAAATCGGTTTCACGAGCCGTTCCCTGGCGGCCGGCTGCATATACTCTGCCAGCAGCACTTCGGCAAGAACCCCGGCTGCACTCAGGTGGCTCGCCAGAATCGTCTCAATTTCGGCCCGCATGTTGAGCGTCTTGACGACACTGGAGTCCCGTACGTAAGCAGTCTTGTCCTGATGAAACAGGTTTGCCATCGTCGCCGTAATAACACCGACGACCAGCATGAGTATCACCAGTACGGCGACCAGTACTTTTAATCGAATGGGGAATGAATATTTATTCATGGTCTTATCACTTCGCGTTTACTAACAGTGGGGCATAGCTAATATTTCCAACATCATCGACAGCCGTTACGGTGATGACGTTGGCGCCTGGTTTTAATTCGACAGGGTGATCGATGCGGCCGCCCTGATGCTCGACGGGTATCTCATCGACGAATACATTCGCGTCTGCGTCGGTGCGTCCATGCAGTCGCCAGGGACCGGCCTGGATGGTGTCGGGGGGCGGATCCAGTTCAAGCATCGGCGGAACGAGGTCCTGCGTCACGTAGAATCGACGCACCGGACTCCGGTCACTTTGTGACCAGCCGACGCGACTGCGCACATACCAGTAATAACTACCCGCACCGAGCGCACCGTGCGTAAAGGTCGTACCGATTACATCGTCATCGACAACGCGATCGGAAAATTCCCGATCCCGGGCGATGAGGATGTGATATCGGTCGGCACCGGCGATTGCGTTCCACGTAAATTGAATCTGCGCCGGCACATTACGGTAGGTCACAGCCATGTCGTTCGCCGGACCGGTGATTTTCGGAGCCCGCGAGAGCTCGGTCACCCAAAGTTCCGATCCGGACGAGCCGATCGTGACGGATTGCTGCTCGCCGATCGTCTTTTGCACGCCATCGCGACCGACGACCTTCGCCGTTCCTTCGTGGACATTGACCGTCGTCGATTTATCGTCATTGACGGTTATCAGGAATGCGACATCCTCGCCGGCCTTGTCGGGCCGCAGCGTGACATCGCTGTTGGGCAGATCGACGCCGAAGCGGAAGGACGATGCGCCACTACTGGAAAGTTTGCCGGACAATTCGCCGTTGACCATGACCAGCGCTGAGCTCCGGCCCGGCAGGGCGGATTCGCTTTCCCGCTCATCGAAGACAATCAGGGAGTTTTCGCCGATCGTTAATCGGCTATTCTTATTGACCTCCATAATTGCGGTGGAGCGGGCGAAAGTCTGCACGGCGTCATCACGCACAACCTTGTCGCCGACGCTGGCAGTGTTCCACGTCAGGGTATTGGCGCCGCGATGCTGCACGCGCCGTTGAATTCTGAGAATCCTGCCGACATACAATTGTTCAACCACGCCATTTTCGGTATTGATGTTGAGCTCTATGTCATCGCCCCACGAGAAGTCGGGAAGTACACTCGCATCGGGGTCGACCATCAGCGACGTTCCCTCCGGAAAGTACACCCTGATCAATACCGTCAGAAACGCGAAAAATATGAGCACAGTCCCGGCCACCAGCGCGGTCTCCGAGAGCCACACGAACCTGGCCTGGCGGCGATCGTCTTCGGCGTCGCTGCTATCGTCAGAGTGCTGAATTGCTTCGTTCATCGTCATCGTTGTGTCCTTAGTACCTGCCCTGTAGGCGGAGGAACCAGCCATACTCGGAGTAGTTGCTGTCAAACCGGAGATCACTTGAGAAATCGGTGAAGTTGTATCCCATACCCACGCCCAAGTGTTCGAAGCCATTCCACATCAGTTCGCCCAGGAACCCGGAACGCACGTCGTCGGCTTCTTTCTGATACAGCCGCCGGTATTCCGTGCCGAGGGATAAATTCCACGGTATGTCGAAATTCAGCCGCTGAATGCTCAGAGATGTGTTTGTTTCAATACCCAACAGCCCGCCCAAGCCACCCAAGCCGCCCAGTTCGGTCAGCTTCTTCTTGAATGCCTGTTTGCCGACCCATTCGATGCGCCTGTGAAGCTGCACCGACCAGTCAGTCGAAATGACGTCAGCAGTACTGTCGTCGTAGCGCGGATCAACCTGCGCCGGAGTCGCCTCGCTATCGAGGTGTGACAATTTGAAGAGCACATTCCAGCGATCGTGATCGATCGGCCGAACGGCGAGTCCCAGGCTGACTTCCTGGAAATCCGTCGCTTGATCCGGCTGTAACAGGTCGTCTGACGTGCTTTGGCGATACTCGCCCAGCAGCGTGAGTCCGGATGACATTTTCAGTTCGCCGTGGTTGAACGTGGCAAACTGATTGAGCGAGCTGATCCCGCGCTGACGCCGCCATT
>JAZFPY010000292.1:0-3541 GCA_036444875.1 Woeseiaceae bacterium
AGAAATCGGTACAGGGCCGGTGGTATCGCCCATGAATTCCCGCGCCTTGTCAGCGGCCAATCGGTTCTTAAGTCTTCGCGCCCGCTGTGAGATGGAATTCGCCTCCTCGTACAGCGAGGCGTTCGCCGTCGACTGAAGGGTAGCCTCTTTGATCGCATCGACCGCAATCACGACTTCGTCTATCGCCGCCACAGACCCTTTGACGGCACGGCTCAATTCGTCTACGCGGCGGGAGAACGCCACCCGATCTTTCTGCGCTGATCCGGGCAAGGTGGGTTGGCGAATCGACTTCACTGCGAAGGTCTGCATCTGATCGAGGTTTTCGAGCGAGCCATCGATCCGTCGCGCCAGATGTACCGTGTAAGTGCCCGGCTCGACCAGCACACCGGCCGGGTTCCGATAGGATTCTTGCCGTTGGTCCTCCGGAACCCAGGGATCGAGCGTCGGATACCGAAGGTCCCAGGCCACGCGATGAAAGCCCGCAGTTACCGGGCCTTCGACGTGCCGCACGACATTGCCGTTGGCATCCTTCACCGTCAGCACGATGGCAGGTTCGTCTTCCAATGCTTCCGCTTGCAGCGCATCCCAGCCGGGGTAGGGCGTGTCCTCGCCCGCTTGTTCAAGCGGCTTTTCACGTTCACGCCGCTGCTCCTGTAGCGTGCGAATTTGCTCCGGCAGGTAATAGGTAAACGTGGCGCCGAATGGCGGATTCGGGGCAACGAAATAGGCCCCGCCCTGTGATGACTTGCAATCGTCTCTATCACAACCCAGCGGGCGTTTGGGTACATACCAGCGCGCATCGCGGACGGGAAAAAGAACCGTCTCATTTTCGAGCATGTCAGTATTGACGTCGCGCAGCACAGAGTAATCGTCCAGCACGTAAAAGCCTCGGCCAAAGGTCGCGCCGACGAGGTCGTTTTCGCGTTTTTGAATCACGAGATCGCGGAACGGAATGTTCGGAGTGCCGCCGGACAACTTAACCCATTGCTTGCCGCCCTCAACGCTGAAGAACACGCCGAACTCGGTGCCAAGGAACAGCAGGCCGGGATTCACGTGGTCCTGGACCAGGCGCCAGACGACATGCCGTTCGGGCAGATCGCCCGCGATGCTGCGCCACGAGCGCCCGCGGTTCGTACTCTTTAATACGTACGGGCTGAAGTCGCCGCTTTTATGGTCGTCTACGACGACATAGACAGTGTCCGGATCGAAGAGATCGGCTTTGATGTCATTGACGAAAAAGAAATCCGGCACGCCGGGCAGCTCGTCCAGGCTGCTCCAGTTCCGACCACCGTCTTCGCTGACATGAATGAGTCCATCGTCGGTGCCGGCATAGAGAAGCCCTGCCACAAGCGGCGACTCGGACAGCGACGTGACGTTGCCGTAGTTGGACATCGCGTAAAGGTCCCAGGACTCGTCGAAACTCCAAACCCTGCCCATCATCGCTTGCGAGATACGATCGATGCCGCGCGAAAGATCGCCACTGATCGTCTCCCAGGAATCACCGTGATCGTTACTGCGCCATACGCGCTGGCTGGCGAAATAAAGCCTCGCCGGATCGTGAGGGCTGATCAGAACAGGCGAGTCCCAGTTCCAGCGTTCGGCCGGTTCGCCTTTCCCGGGTTGCGGCTGGATATAGACGCTTTCGCCGCTGCGCCGGTCGAATCGCGTGAGATTACCCCGCTGCCATTGGGCATAGACGATGTCCGGATTGCCTGGATCTGCCGCAGGCTGATGACCGTCACCTCCCAGTGCGACAAACCAGTCGGAGTTGGTGATGCCATTGATATTTTGCGTTCGTGATGGTCCACCCTGAGTATTGTTGTCCTGCGTGCCGCCGTAAATGTTGTAAAAAGGTTCATCGTAGTCGACCGATACCTTATAGAACTGCGTTACCGGAAGATTCGCAGCAAATTTCCAGCTCTTACCGAGATCGAAGCTCTCGTAGATGCCGCCGTCTGTGCCGATGAGCAGGTAATTTTCATCGCCTGGGTCGAATGCAAGCGCGTGATGATCGCCATGCTTGTTTAAACGTTCCGCTCCGACAAAGGTCTTGCCACCGTCCTCGGAGACATGCAGCTGCACGTCCATGTGATACAAGCGATCGAACTTGTGTGGGCTGGCAAAAATCTCCTGGTAGTAGTGGGGACCGGTGCCGCCCGAAACGTAGTCGCTCTGCTTTTCCCAGGTCTCACCGCCGTCTTCCGATCGCCAGACGCCACCCGTACGTTGCTTGAGTTCGATCGTCGCATAGAGAACGTCGGGATTGATCGGAGAAATGGCCATGCCGGTTTTCCCCATGTTCTCCTCGGGCAGACCTTCGGTCAGTTCGCGCCAGGTGTAGCCGCCGTCCGTCGACTTGTGGATACCTGTCTCGGGCCCGCCGTCCATCAAGCTGGCGACGTTGCGGAATCGTTGCCAGGTGACGGCATACAGCACGTCCGGATTTCGAGGGTCCATGTGTACTTCATTGACGCCGGTAAAGTCGCCACCGCCAAGTGTTTTTTCCCAGGATTCACCGCCGTCGACGGTCTTGTACAGACCGCGCTCGCCGCCGGCAGACCATAAAGGCCCTTGTACCGCGACATAGACGACGTTGGAGTCACGCGGGTCGACCCGGATCATGCCGATGTGCTCCGAGTCTTCGAGTCCCATCCGGGTCCAGGACGCTCCGGCGTCGAGACTCTTATATATGCCGTCGCCATAGCCGACGTGACGGCCGCTGACGTTTTCACCTGTGCCTACCCAAACAGTGTCAGGCTCGTTCGGATCGATCGTAACGCAACCAATGGAATATGAGCCTTCGGACTCGAATACGGGCGTCCACGTCGTACCTGCGTTAACCGTCTTCCAGACGCCACCGCTACCGACGGCCACGAACCAGTGGTTCCTGTTTTCCGGATGAATAGCAATATCGGCAATGCGTCCGGACATAAACGCCGGCCCGATACTACGCATTGCGAGCCCTTCGAAAGTTTCAGAATTGAATCCAGGCGCTACATCGGTCTGGCTGTTTTCGGCCGCAAAAATGACAGACGGCATTAAAAGCAATGCAGGCCATATCGTGCTGAATCGCTTCATAATGTTTTCCCCAATCAGATTTGACCCGAGTTACTTCTTTTTTTGGGCCGGGAGCGCTTATTTGCAGGGGACTTATCCTGCCACAGCGCGATTGCCGATGTCACGCTCGAGATCCATCAGCCGTGTCCGTGAGCGGGTACTCGGACCTCACCGCTTCATGGATAGCCATCCAATCGTGGTAACGCGTACTGAGCACCTCGAAATCCTCTTCATCATCCACATCCAGGCTGAGGCCGCCAAAGGGCGTGGTGACGAACCGCAACCGACCGCCGATTATCGTGCTGGTCGTTGCCTCAATTTTTTCCCGGGTGTTGCCCCGGCGCAGCCAGCGGTACAGACGACCGCCACGGCGTGCAGCCAGGAGTGTCACCTGCAGGCGCAGTCCCAACCACCCTGCGTGCCAACCGCCTTTCTGGCTCAGGACCCTGAACGACAGAGTCACGACGTTTCTCCAGTCGACGGC
>JAZFPY010000293.1:0-6314 GCA_036444875.1 Woeseiaceae bacterium
GTGCTGCCGCCGGGGCCGGACACGAAAGTGGCTATCACCAGATCATCGAGTGACAAAGTAAAGGCAAGAAGCCAGCCGGCAATCATCGCCGGCGCGATAAGCGGCAGCGTGATATCCAAGACAACGCGGAACGGCCGGCCACCGAGATCCATTGCCGCTTCTTCGAGCGATTGGTCCATTCCTGACAGCCTCGACTGAATGATGACGGTGACGTAGGCCATCGCGAACGTCGTGTGTGCAATCGTGATGGTCGTGAATCCCCGTTGCGCCGGCCAGCCGATAAGTTGCTGAAAACTGACAAACAGAAGGAGTAATGACAAACCTGTAATCACTTCCGGCATTACCAGGGGCGAGATAATCATGCCTGCGAATAGCGTACGGCCACGAAACCGGCCGAATCGTGACAACGCCAATCCAGCCATCGTTCCGAAAACAGTCGCGAACGTGGCGGTTGTCACCGCAATGCGAAGACTGAGGAACGCGGCGTCCAACACCTGTTCGTTCCTGAGCAACTCGCCGTACCAACGTGTCGAGAATCCTCCCCAGACGGTCGCCAGCCGGGAGTCGTTAAATGAGTAGAAGATGACGGAGGCAAGCGGTATGTAGAGGAACGCGTAGCCGAAGGCAAGTACCGACAAGACGAATCGAGAGGCTTTGCGGTTCATGCCGCGCCCTCTGCGTCTTTCGCCTGACTACGTTGCAAAAACACGATGGGAACGACGAGCAGCATCAGCAGTACGATGGCGACCGACGACGCCAGCGGCCAGTCACGATTGACGAAGAATTCGTCGAACAGCACGCGGCCGATCATGAGAGATTCGGGGCCGCCTAGCAGATAGGGAATAACGTATTCGCCCATCGCCGGAATAAACACGAGCAGGCAGCCGGCTATGACGCCCGGGCGCGCGAGTGGCCAGGTCACATCCCGGAAGGCCTGTGAAGGCCGCGCGCCGAGGTCCAGCGCCGCGTCGACGAGATCGAGATCCATCCGCTCGAGGATTGCGTACAGCGGCAGGACCATGAACGGCAGGTAAGAATAAACAAGACCAATGTAGATTGCGAAGTCCGTATACATGAGTTGCAGTGGCGCATCGATGATGCCGAGCCACATCAGGAAATTGTTTATGACGCCGTGATTGTTGAGCAATCCCATCCAGGCATAAACGCGCAGCAAAAACGAAATCCAAAACGGTAGTATGACGAGGAGCAGCAGGATACTGCGTGCCGCCGAATCGGCACGTGCAATGCCATATGCCATGGGAAATCCCAGCAACAGGCAGAGTATCGTCGCCGTTGCCGCCATGGAGACAGACTTCAGATACGTAATGATGTACAGCTTGTCGGTCAGCAGGAACTTGAAATTGTCTGCCGTGGCCAGGAGTGCTCCGCCCTCGTCGAACATCGGTGTGAACGGTGGCTGAGCGATAATCGGGTCCGCTGTACTGATCTTCAGAATGATCGCGAAGGGTGCAAGGAAAAAAACAAGCAACCAGATATAGGGAATCGCAACTGTGAAGCGTTGCCAAAGCATGTCCCGTCCCTTGTCTGTCCCGGCGCTCATTCGACTATTCCGTCAGAACGATTGCGCTGCGGGGAGGCCAGGAGATAAACACCTGGTCATCCCATTCGAGAAACCGCTCAGCCGAGCGGCGCCGGTTCTGTGCGCTTACCTGTACGATCTTGCCCGAATCCAGGCGAATGCGGTAAAGGGAAAGATTGCCAAAATAGCCAAGGTCCTCAACGACCCCTGGCAAGCACGTGTCTTGCTGGTTTTCGGGTTCGTGCTGACTGATAAATATCTTCTCGGGACGAACGGCGATGCAGACCTTATCCCCGTTTTGCATTTTCCTGTCGGTAAGACCGGTTAGTGGCGCGCCGGCTTCATCCGACGCCACCAAAATGCTGCCGTCACCAGCACTTTCCACCGTGCCTTCGAACATATTGATCGTACCGATGAAATCGGCGACAAAGCGGTTGCCCGGGTACTCGTAGACTTCCTTGGGCGTGCCAACCTGTTCAAACCTGCCTTTCTCCATGACCGCGATCCGGCTGGACAGGATCATCGCTTCTTCCTGATCGTGAGTAACGACGATGAACGTAATCCCCAGTTCGTCCTGGATATTCATCAATTCGAACTGCGTGTGCTCTCTGAGTTTCTTGTCCAGCGCCGCAAGAGGCTCGTCGAGTAAAAGGACCTTGGGGCGTTTTACGAGTGCGCGGGCTAACGCGACACGCTGACCCTCCCCACCGGAAAGCTGGTTTGGTTTGCGTTTCGAAAACCGGGTAAGTTGGACGAGTTCCAGGATTTCCGATACGCGTGTTTTTATCTCGCTTTTGGAAACCCTGTCTTTCTCGAGGCCGTACGCAACATTTTTCTCCACCGTCATGTGCGGAAAAATTGCGTACGACTGAAACATCATGTTGACGGGCCGATGATAAGGCGCCTGATCCGTGACATCGACGCCGTCGATAAAAATGCGTCCGGACGTCGGCGTCTCGAATCCCGCCATCATTCGTAGCAATGTCGTCTTGCCGCAGCCTGATCCACCGAGTATGGAAAACAACTCACCTCGGCCAATCCGCAAATTGACCGAATCAACCGCGACGAAGTCGCCGAAATGCTTGCTGAGATCCTTAATCTCAATGAACGGGTCTGAAGCGGTATTCTTGTTCGTGTCTCCTGTCATTTCTGTTTTTCTTGTGGGTTTCGTTGTTATTAAATACCGCTTTTGACTCTGGCGAACGCACGCGTTCGCGACCGTTCCCTCTTCGGCTCGACACTCAGTATCGGGTACAGGATTTTCCAGGTTTCCTCATCCGGATAAATGGCCGGGTTGTTGAGCATCTCCGGGCGCATGAATTCGCGCGCCGACTTGTTGGAATTCGCGTACCAGACTTCGTTCGCGATGTCAGCAGCGATATCAGGACGCATCAGAAAATTCAGGAACAGGTAAGCATTGTCCTTGTGCGGCGCATCCTTTGGCATATACAGGCTATCGACCCAGAGGCCGGACCCTTCCTTTGGCAATGTGTAACGCAGGTCCAGATCGAGACCGGCCTCACTTGCCCGAACCGCCGCCGTGGCGTAGTCGCCGGACCAGCTCATTGCCACGCAGATTTCCTGGTTTGGCAAATCGCTGAGCAATTTCTGGTTGCTGAAATAGCGGATGTATGGGCGCACGAGTTTCAGTTGAGCCTCGGCGGCGGCCAGGTTCTCCTCGTCCATCGCATTCGGGTCCCTGCCGAGATAAGCGAGAACCATTGGAAACAAGTCGGTTGGCCCGTCGAGCAGACTCACGCCGCAGTCGGCGAGTTTCGACACGACGTCCGGATCGAAGAGCACGTCGCCGCTGTCCATCGGATGATCGGGCAGGCGTTCACGCACCAGCTTCTCGTTGTAGGCATAGCCGGTAGTGCCCCAGTGGTAGGGTATGCTGTAGCCCCTGGTTTTTACATAGACGTCGGTCTTTTCGATAAGATCCTGATCGAGGTGGCGCATGTTGTCCAGGCGCGAAAAATCCAGTTCTTCGAAAATGCCGATCGGCGCAAGCCTCGACGCAAACTGGCTGCTGTGAACGACGACGTCATAGCCGCTGCCACCCGCCAGGAGTTTCACATCGACCACTTCCGAGGAGTCATAGACATCGTAGTTGACTTTGATGCCGTACTCGCCTTCGAATTTCTGCAGGGTGTCAGGCGCGATATAATCCGCCCAGTTATAGACATTGACGACCTTTTCCCCGCTCGCTGTGTCAGCAGCCCGGTCCGTGGAGCACGATGCCAGCATTAGCGCCGACACAAGCGTCAGCGCCATTACAAGCACGACTGGTGGAAGATAGAACGCAGGCCCTTCTGTTGTTATCTGCCTATTCATGCGTATTCGATTTCACCACCTGCACGTCATGAAAACAATTGAAATTGGCTGGATTCGGCATTCTTCGACTGCCTGCAGATCATCAAGTCCCCGCTTTCACAGGCCCCGTGCAATAATCAGCCGCTGAATCTCGCTCGTGCCTTCCCAGATGCGGTCGACCCGAAACTCGCGGAAGCAACGCTCTGCAACATTTTCGCGCACGTAACCACGGCCGCCGAATATCTGCACTGCCCGGTCGGCGATGCGATTCGCCATCTCAGGGCTTGGTCAATAATGTTGCGGAAATACTGATTTCAGATAACCCTTTACGGAGTCCAGCGCCGCATGACGATCCCAGTTCTTTGGGCTCATCAGGCAGGATAACCAAAGCCCGTTCGTCAAGGATGACAAGACGTCTGCGATGTTTTTTGCATTGATGTTGTCGTACTTGCCTTCCGCAATCATTTCCTTGGAAAGGCGTTCAATAACTCGATCATAGCCGCGATCATAATCATTGCACATCTTGCGATAAGCCGGCATCGCTTTGACTTCACCCCAAAAGCCAAACCAGACGGCGATTTTTTTCTGGTCACACACCGATGGCTTCAGATCGAGCTCCATCAATGCGAGCAGTTTATCGGCCGCATCCGGACCTGATTTCTCCAGCGTTTTCTCGAATAAGGATTTGTATTCTTCCGCCAGGTAGCGAAGCGTCTCGTTGAAGAGGTTGTCTTTGCTTTCGAAATGCAGATTGACGATACCCTGGGAAAGCCCCGCCTCTCTGGCCACATCGCCCAGCGTGGTACTGCCGATGCCGCGCGTCGATATGCATTTGATAGTGGCTTCAATCAATTGCTGGCGGCGCGCCTCCTTCGACGCGGTTCGATTCGACTTCGTTGCTGCAACTGCCATCTTTTGTCCCGTTCTCTCCCGGCCAAAGCCCGTGAGTAAGGCCACATTCTGCCATAAAATGAATGACTATTCATTCATTTTTCTGGACTTCACACCCCTCCTCGTGAGACCCTGTGCAGGTATTAGGCGTAGGGGGCCCCTATGAGGAGCCTGGAAAAATCCAATCTGCAGTTCCAGAAAGCCGCCACCAAACTGCCCTTGGGCGTTTCATCGAATTTCCGTTACTGGGGCGAGGACAAGACCATTTACGTCAGGCGCGCAAAAGGCGCGCGACTCTGGGACATTGACGACAACGAGTACATCGATTACCGGCTGGCCTACGGCCCGACCATATTGGGCTATGCCGATCCCCGTGTGGATGAAGCTGCCAGGGCCGGCATGGAAATCGGCGGTGTATTCGCCCTGGCGACAGAACTTGAATACGAAGTCGCAGAGCGGATCAGCAGAATGGTGCCGGCAGCGGAACTTGTAAGATTTTCGAATTCGGGCACCGAAGCCGTCATGGCTGCATTGCGTATTGCACGAGCCTATTCGGGTAAAGACGGTCACATCGTCCTGGAGGGTGGATACCACGGTATATTCAGCGAAGTGCTCTGGTATTCGGCCGTCGAGGACTGGAATCCCAAACACGGTGATCCCGAGATTCTTCCTGTCGGGGAAGGTGTCCCCGAAATCATCAGGCCCCTTTTTCACACAGTGCCGCTCAATGATGCAAACGCGCTCGAGGACGTACTGAAAAAGTACGGCGACGACATTGGCGCATTCCTTATCGAGCCTATCATGGGCAACTGCTGCGGGCTGACCGCAACAAAGCAATATATGCAGGATGTGCGATCGCTGTGCGACAAGTACGACGTTGTGCTGATCATCGACGAAGTGAAGACTGGTTTTCGTGTCGCGAAAGGCGGTGTCCAGGAGCTACAAGGAGTACCAGCCGACCTCTGCACGTTTGCCAAAGCGGTCGCCAATGGTTACCCGTTATCAGTGGTGGCGGGACGCGAAGAGATAATGAGGAAAATCGGTAAGGGCGTCGTTCACGGCGGTACGTTCACCGGTCACTCGGTATCGCTCTCTGCTGCAAAAAAGACACTCGAAATTCTCGATGAAACGGATGCGCTTGCGAACATAGAAAAATACGGCCGCAAGTTGCAGGCGGGGCTGGGCCAAATCCTGACCGCCAGAAACATTCCACACTGTTTTGTCGGACATCCGACAATGACCGGGTTGTTCTTCAGTAATCAAGCGCCGAAGGACTATCGCGACTGGATCAATTCGAATTACGAATTTTACAATGCGGTCGCACCCGAGTTGCATGAACTCGGCATTCTGGTCGAACCAGATTCGAGAGAACCATGGTTCATGTGTGAAGCTCACGATACGAAATGCCTCGAGGAAACGCTAGACAAATTTGCAAAGGCAGTAGACATTACGCTCAACAAGCTGCCGTCAGAACGCCGTCATATAGTGACTGCGTGAGAATAATATCCCTGTAAATACAGGTGGGGATCACCTCCAACAGCCATTGAGTGACACGACGCTATGAAAAAAT
>JAZFPY010000294.1:0-12018 GCA_036444875.1 Woeseiaceae bacterium
TAAACCAGATCAAGACCCAACCGGGCATGGTCAAACCGAGAAAGCTCCACACGATGTCCGCGCATTCGCCCGAGTGTGTGAAGACGCGCTCTATGACCTCCATGATCGGCAACATTTCCAGCAAATATTCCAGGTCCGCGCCACAATCCGGAACTTGATCGCCAGGCAGCGACTGGATCCAAAGGTGGCGACCCGAGACCGATGCGCCGGCCGCAGCCGTGAGCGCAATGAGCACGCCGTAAATGCGACGACCAAGCCGTCCCGGGTTGTGTAATGCAGCCGCCAGGAACACGATACCGACTGCAATCACGCCGATTCTCTGGAAGATACACAAGGGGCAGGGCTCCAGTCCTTCGTGCAACTCCAGGTAATAGGCGTAGCCGAGCAATGCCGCGCACGCCAGAAATCCGGTGGAATTAAACCAGCGCAGTGGGATCTTGGTTAATACGCCCATGAGGAAGCGCTCGACTTGGTTATCCTATCGGATCTTGTAAACACACAATTGTGCGAAATGTGGCCAAATGTAACAAGGATGCCCGTACCCTACAAAATTCCGAGTGTCTCGGAATTAAATGCTCGTCATGACCGTACCGGAGCCCATTTGAAAAACACCGTCCAGTGCCAACGGGCTTCGGAAGGTCAGGTTGGCGTTAGGGGGGCGGTGACCATGGAGCGGGTTTCATTTGGTACTAACGATTTCAATTGCCAGCGTCTTTTGAAGGTACCCGCGGTGTCGGCGCGACAAAGGTTACGGCCCCGGTTCTGACGTCGGGACTGATGCCGGGGAGCGCCGGCATTGCGCCGGGCCAGGGCTGATAATTACCACAGCATGACATTACAACTGCAACAGTAACTCGTCTGTCTCGGTGAGTCGGTCCACAAGAATACCCAGGAATTTCCTGTTAAAGCGTAGCTGTAGGTTCCCCGATGCATTCAAGAGCGACTGTGCCTTGATCTTAACAAGCACTACATCCGTGTCTGAAATTACACTTGCGACCCTGGGGACCTGTGCCTGCTTGATGAAGGCCATTTCCCCCAGGCAATCACCGGCCTTGAGGGATGACAGCAACTTTTTTCCTTTTGTCACCTTCACCTCGCCCGAGGCGATTATATAAAAGGACTGTCCAAGCTTGCCTTCCTGGATTAGCTTGCGGTTCGCCCGAATACGCTTCCAGGAGCTGATTCTGAGCAACTCCCAGATCTCGACATCGGTGAAATCGGTAAAAAAGTTTAACTTCCTTAAGGTGTCGAATTTTTCGGTATCGGATATTTCGCCCGCTGGCAGCTCGATGTGCGCGAACGCATTCGTCAGGTCGAGTGAAAATTCATTCCATGTCTGATAGCGTTTGGCCGTGCTTTTTTGCATGGCTCGCTCGACCATGTCTTGCAGTATTTTCGGTACGTTGGACCGCTGGTCGCTAATCGCTGCTGGGGTTTCGTGTACGATTTTGTAAAGCAAGCCGAACTGGTTATCGGCCGTAAAAGGCATCCTGCCGGTAAGCATCTGGTACATCACTACGCCCAGCGAGTAGATATCCGTTCGATGCGTCAGTGTTTCTTCGCTCACCTGCTCCGGGGACATGTAGGCGGGGGAGCCGAGCAGCCCCGATAGCTGGGTGTGCTCAGACAAAGGGAGCAAGGCGGTTCCGAAATCCGTGATCTTAATATCCGACTGGTTTCCCAGCATGATGTTGGCAGGCTTGATGTCGCGGTGTATCACGCCGGCGCGCGAGGCATAGTCAAGTGCCCGGCAGCACTTGAAAACGATTTCCACCACGTCTCCAAAGGGCAGCAGATTGTCTACGGTGCAGTACTTCTCGAGTGTCCCGCCGGGGACGTACTCCATGACGAGGTAGTGATAGTCGGAGTCCGCAACAGCGTCGTAGATGCCAGCGATGTGCGGATGGTGTAGCTTTCCTGAGAGACTGGCCTCGGTCAGGAAAAGCTTCTTAAAGCGGCGGCCCTGCTCCTCATCCCGCAGGGCATCCGCATACACCACCTTGATGGCAACTTCACGTCCGACAAACGGATCGTCGGCCAGGTAGACGGTACTGGTCGCGCCGACCCCCAGCTTGCTCTTGATCGGATACTTGCCAATTTTCTCTGGAGTATCGTTCATGACACCCCCACTGTTCATGAAAGTGAATCAGTCGTCAAGCAAACTCGTTGGATGGGGGCCCGATTCGCCGGAGCAGGTGGGCAAAATGGGCCTCCGGTCGCGGCGACTTACTCAGGTGGAACCACGGTCCTGTAGCTGCAATAGGAGCTGGTAATAAATAGAGGCAGAGCGATGGCACCACCTAAGAACCAGATCGTGTACATGGCGATTGTCGAAAAAGGTGATGCAATCACTCCCAGAGCAAAGGGGATAAAGGCTACCCCGACGACTACGATCAGTCCGGCGAGATGCCGCCAACCCGCCTGCAGGCTGCGGGCGAGGGCGGGTACTACCGGTGTGCCCTGCAGGAAGATGAGCGGAATGGAGTAGATCAATGACATCGTGAGCACCAGGTAAAGCAACAACACCACGAGCCAGGTGCCCAACACCCTTAGCATCATTTCGGTATCGAGGCTCAAAAGGTTGTTGACCCACGCGCCTCCGCTGATGGCGTATGCGGCGATATTAATAGCCAGCGCGACCGCGAGTGTGTACATACCCATAACCAGCACCGTGGCGACGTGCTCTGATTTGCCGACGACACTGACCAGCACTTTGGGCGATCGCATGAATGCCGCCGCACGCAAAGATGCGGGTAAAGCCATTTTCTGTCGGCTCAGCTCGTCCGCCGCCAGTACGGCGCCGGACATCAGGATGGGGGCCAGGAACGCGATGACCAGACTGCCGACAAACGGAATAGAGACCAGGATGACAATGACCAGCATCGACGTGAGCCCCATGCCCAGCAGCAGCCAGGGGTTGCGCCGGAACAAGCGCCAGCCACAGTTGAGCCAGCGTATACCTATCTTTGCCTGTTTACGCAGTCGCTTCATCAGTGACCCTCCTCGTGCCCATGGGGCCCTCGCAGCGACCGGGTCTGGGCCCGGTCGTCAGGTCTGTCTGAAACATCATGACCGATCGCCTTTAGTTAAAAGGCTAGCACAGGGGTTGAAAAAGGCAGCCATTTGCTGAAAATGCGATAGGGCTTCGCTCGCATCCGTGGGTTCCCTGCCACGTAGGGCCGCCATGGCCATGACGGGATGCTGCTCAGGCGCCCGGATGTGCTGTACTGTTTACGCAGAAATCGGCGGTTAAATCTGTACTAACGGCAAGCGTCGATTGGTCCAGGGTCCATGAAAGATTACATCGAGCGTTTGGCCGGCGTTTGGCGGTAACCTGGGGTTTCCAGCGTATGTCGCATTAACGCTTGCTGTTGCGTCGTTGTGACTGAAGGACCGAGCGATGGGACACAACATCGAAATCAGGACAGGACAACCAGGTGATGAACGCGCCCTGGTCGAGTTCAATATCGCGATGGCGCGGGAGACGGAGAATAAGAGCCTGTCGCCCGTTATGGTGTCAGCCGGCGTGCGAAATCTGTTGAAAAATCCTCAGCATGGTTTTTACGTCGTCGCGCACACAGGTGAAGCAGTTGCCGGCACGCTGATGGTGACAACGGAATGGAGCGACTGGCGTAATGGCGAGTTTTGGTGGATCCAGAGTGTCTATGTGCGACCTGAATTTCGCCGCCGGGGCATATACCGCGCACTGTATGAGTTCGTAAAGACGCGGGCAGTTGAAAGTGGCCGCGTGTGCGGTTTTCGGCTCTATGTCGAGCGCGACAATGTCATCGCTCAACAGACATATCGCAAGATGGGCATGGAGGAGACGCCGTATAAAATACTTGAGGAATTACTGGGTTGAGCCGCAAGTACTTGTGTCTTCACTATATCAAGCGCTGCTGTGTGCGTGCAGCGCACAGGCAGACTGGCACATACGCGGGCATCCACCACAATTTACGGTAATGCAGAGTCAGGTGTCGCTCATATTATTCTGTGACCGCTTTCTTGTGCGAGAGCTGCTGCAGCACAGTCCCCAGGACGATGAACGCCAGGCCAACCATGGTAGAGAGCAAGATCTCTTCGCCTACCAGAAAGTGGATAAAAATCAAAGATAAGAACGGCGAAAAAAAGATCAGAGTTCCAACCTTTGCCGTGGAGGAAGAAAGCCTGAGTGCGTTCAGCCAGAATACGAACGTGATGCCCATCTCGAATACCCCGACATAGGCCGCACCGAGCAGCCCCTTGGCGGATGTGACTTGCACGTCCGAAAAGATTAGTGTCCACGCCAGTACGAACGGGAATCCGAACACGAAATTGAGAAACAGACTCGGCACCGGGTCTTTCCCGTCCTTGGTATTGTAGATCCAGTACAGCGCCCAGATTACGGTGCTGCCCAAGGCCAGTAATACGCCAGCGATGTTGCTGAATCGAAGTGCCAGAAAATCGCCGTGCGTGGCGATCACCACGACACCGAAGTAGCTGACGACGATCGCACCAAACTCTTTCAGACCCAATCGCTGCTTGAGCAGCGGGATAGATAGAAGCGCCAGCATGATTGCCCACGTGTAATTAAGGGGTTGCGCCTCTTGCGCTGGCAGTAAATCGTAGGCCTTGAAAAGAACCGTGTAGTAGAGGAACGGATTCAGGAACCCTAGCGCGGCCGCGCGCGCAAGATCGTATTTTGAGTATTGTGCAAGCAGGTGCAGTTTTTTCTGTACGAGCAGGACCAGAAACAAGGTGATAATTGAGACGATATTGGCATAGAACAGGAGCTGAGCAGGATCCAGGTAACGCAGCGAGAGTTTGAAGGCCGTCGCCACTGTGGACCAGAACAATACGGCAGTCAGGGCGAAGGCATAGGCTTGTGTCTGGCGCTCCATTTATCGGGACTGTAGCCACTGTTGTTCTTGTCGATTGCCTTCACTTTATACAACTGTGGGCGTATAACACAAGGTCGACATCATGGATATGGCCGTGTTGAACTTTTTTTCATGCGGGGGAATGGCGCGTGCAACGCGGTGGTGAGACCCTGATATGATCGACGTTCAACTTCTGACTTTTATCGCTGTGGCGGCCGCACTCACTATCAGTCCCGGTGCGGATACCATGCTCGTGATCCGAAACGTCGTAGCCGGCAATCGCCGCGATGGCATTATGACAGCCGTCGGCATCTGCTCGGGTCTATTTGTGCATGCAACACTTTCGGCGCTCGGACTCTCGGTCATCCTGGCGCATTCTGTGCTCGCTTTTCAGGTCTTGAAGGTCGCTGGCGCCGCCTACCTGGTGTGGTTGGGTCTGCAGTCGTTAGCGCGGGCGTTTCGCCGGGGCAGGGAGGGCGTTGCGGCTGCCGGCAAAACACAGCGTGATGAAAGCGTGGGGCACTCCTTTGTCGAAGGTCTTTTGACCAACGTCCTCAATCCCAAGGTCGCCGTGTTCTACTTGGCCTTTCTGCCGCAGTTTATTAATGTCGGTGATCCGGTCTTTGCAAAGTCGCTGCTGCTTGCGGGCATCCATGCCACCATGGGCCTGGTATGGTTGATCGCGTTAGTCACCATGCTGGACCGCGCGCGTTCGATAGTCGCCCGCCCGCACATCAGGCGGCGCCTTGAAGCTGTCAGCGGGACGGTCTTGATCGGCCTGGGCGTGCGGCTTGCGCTGTCGGAGCGCTAAGTGCTTGCGCTGAGCTTGAGATACGGTTGATCGTTACCGTCTTCCGAGCACGCAGCCAACAGGACGACGGCTGCCAACGTCACCGTCTTGGACGGGTGAATTATACGGTGCGGTCCCGCATCAGCTTGGCTTCATCGCCGTGGGCGCGGGCTTGGTGGGACAGCTCGAGGATCGCCATTACCGGCCAGGGCCACGGGCTCCACGATCAGCGTAAGCTCGCGCATCTGGAGAACGCGCACGCGTTGTCCCTTGCTAATTCGGCCGCCTACGGCTTGCGCCAGCCAAAGCTCGCCCCGTACCTGCACATAGCCCGACGGGGCCAGGCGTTCCGTGGTCACACCGATGGCGCCGACCAGGGAGTGTGCTTCCGCCGGAAAGTCGGGATCATAGGAGCGCCAGAGGAAGGGAAACAGGAGGACATCCTTCGTGACCCAGAACCCGAGAATACTCCACAGCACCCAGACCGGTATGCCCAGCGGTTCTTTGGCCAGCAACAGTACCAGTACCAGCAAAATGGTCCCGGGCACCTGTATTAACGCGTACTTGATCACAACGCGCGCCGACCAGCGCCGTTTGTCGGTCGGTATTGCGGGTCTGCGCAACCAGCTCCTGAGCTTTGCAGTAAGCCCCGTCATGTCGATGCGTTATCCGTGCTCCGGGCCACACGAGGGTTCCAGTTTGCGCGCGGGGAATGCCTGCAATAAAGAATGGACGCCCCCGATAAAACGAGGGTCCCTGCGTAAGTAGGACCGTCTCTGTGGAACCCACTTGGAGCTCACGGTCAGTTTCCTACTTTGAAGCTGGATACAATGATTGCAATTAAGACTCCCTGGTAATATGACGCAGCACATATAAGCCAGTACCAATGATTAAGAAAAATGGCAGGCTGATGATGATTATTTTGACTGGCTCCACTGCGCTGGCATAGAACGCTTCTTCCACGCTAAACTGCGATGGATAAAAGGATTTTAGATAATGGATCTCCTCTAGGGAGTGCCAGCAAACAGCAGCAACAATAATAATGCTGAGGACAATCGCTGAACCAGTCAGGGCCCGATAGGTTCGTTTCATGGTCAACGGCTCTGGATAAGCGCAAGCATGTGTTCAAAATAAAAGGAACAAACGGGTTGTAGCATCTCTGCTCGGTTTCCCCGGTAATCAATGTTCACGGTCTGCGAGGGAATTTCTACGAGCTTCCGGAAATCCTAACTTATAATTTTCTCCTAAAGCAGTCTCGAAAGATACGAGCTAAACAACTATGGGACAATTCGGCATTGGCCAAGGCGTGCGCCGCCTCGAAGACCCGCGGCTCCTGACTGGCGCGGGCCGTTATACCGACGATCTGCACGTGCCGGGGCAGGTGCGGGCGTACTTCTTGCGCTCACCCCACGCGCACGCACGCATACGCGCGATCGACACCGCTGCGGCGCGCGCTGCCCCCGGAGTGCTGGCTGTCTACACCAGCGAGGATGTGAAGGCGGCGGGCCTCGGCACCATCCCTTGCCTGGTACCTCTCAAGCAGATTGACGGTAAACCGCTCGTCACCCCGCCGCGCCCGCTGCTGGCCGAAGCTCTGGTGCACCACGTGGGCGAGGCGGTGGCCATGGTGGTCGCAGAGACGATTGATGCGGCGCGGGATGCCGCCGAGCTCATTGACATAGACTACGAGGACTTGCCGGTGATCGTCGACACGGCCACGGCGATCACCGCGGACGTGCCGCAGGTCTGGCCGCAGGCGCCTGGCAATATTTGCTTCCGCTGGGAGAAAGGCGATCGTGCCGGGACCGACGCCGCATTCGAAAAGGCGGCACGGGTCGTGAAAAAGCGGATCGTCAACAACCGCATCATTGTCAATCCGCTGGAACCGCGCGCGGCCCTTGGAGAATGGGACGGTCAGCGCTTCACGCTGCAAACGCCCTCGCAGGGACCGCATCTTCTGCAAGAGCAGCTCGCCGAGCATGTCTTCAAGCTCCCCAAGGACAGATTCCGCGTTGTGACCCCCGATGTGGGTGGCAGCTTCGGGACGAAGATATTCCTCTACCCCGAGCATGCGCTCGTGCTGTTTGCGGCGCGTGCGCTCAACCGCCCCGTGAAATGGACCGGCGAGCGCTCCACGGATGATTTCGTCTCCGACACCCAGGGCCGCGATCATGTGGCCGATGCCGAGCTGGCCCTCGATGCTGATGGCCGCTTCCTGGCACTGCGGGTGCGTACGATTGCCAACTTGGGCGCGTTCCTGTCGAACTTTGCACCATTCATTCCCACGGATCTCTACGCCGTAATGTTGCCCGGGGTATACACCTTCGCTGCGGTGCACGTGGAGGTGACCGGCGTGTTTACGCATACGGCGCCGGTGGATGCCTACCGTGGCGCCGGTCGGCCCGAAGCGGCGCACCTGCTCGAGCGCATGGTCGATGCGGCGGCGCGCGAGATCGGGCTGGGGCCGGTGGAGCTTCGCCGGCGCAACTTCGTATCGTCGCAGGCCATGCCCTACCGCACAGCCATGGGGCTCGACTACGACAGTGGCGAGTTCGCACGCACGATGGATATGGCGCTCGCACGCGCGGACTGGAAAGCGTTTCCCAACCGCGCGCGAGCGGCGCGGGCGAAGGGCAGGCTGCGCGGGATCGGACTCGCTTATTATATCGAGGCCTGTGGCGGCGACCCGGAGGAGGGCGCCGCGGTGAGTGTCGACACCGAGGGCAACGTCGAGGTGCTTATCGGCAGTCAGTCGAACGGCCAGGGGCACGAGACGGCGCTCGCACAAGTCGTGGCGGAGCGCCTCGGCGTAGCCATCGAGCGGGTGCGCGTCGTGCAGGGCGATACCGACCTCATCGCGACGGGAAGCGGTACCGGCGGCTCACGTGGGCTACCGGTTGGCGGTGTCGCCTGCGCGCAGGCGGCGGATGCGGTGATCGAAAAGGGGCGGCGCATCGCCGCGGAGGTTCTGGAGGCCGCAACCGCGGACATCCGTTTTGTAGACGGCATCTTCGAGGTCGCCGGCACCGATCGGCGGCTCGCGCTTCCCGAGGTGGCGGCAGCCGCGCACGAGTCGCGCTACCTGGCCGAGGGCGAGCCCCCCGGCTTGTCCGCTGCAGAAACCTTCAGTCCGAAGGCCCGCACTTTTCCGAATGGTTGCCACATCTGCGAGCTCGAGATCGATCCCGAGACGGGCACGGCGGAGATCCTGCGCTATACGGCGGCCGACGATTTCGGCACGGTCGTCAACCCGCTGCTGCTCGCGGGGCAGGTCCACGGCGGCGTTGTGCAAGGTATCGGTCAGGCGATGATCGAGCGCTGTGTGTACGACGAGGAGACCGGTCAGCTCCTCAGCGGCTCGTTCACGGACTACGGGCTGCCGCGTGCCGACAACGTGCCTTTCGTCGATTTGGTGCTGAACGAGGATGTGCCGTGCAAGAACAATCCGCTCGGCATCAAGGGTGCCGGTGAGGCCGGCGCGGTGGGTGCACCGCCGGCGGTGGTGAACGCCGTCATCGATGCCCTATCCGACTTTGGCATCACGCACCTCGATATGCCCATTACGCCGGAGCGTATCTGGGCGGCGCTGCGCGACAATCAACGCACATCACGTTGATTCGCCCGAGTCTGAAGTAAAATGATTGGCTACGAGCCTGTCCGAGGAGTCACTTTTGCGATGCAACAGTTGGGGTAGGACGCCACATTGTCGCCAACAACATTGATACAGTAGGCTTTGTCAGAACCAAAGAAGCGCGTGTCCAGGATTGCCTGGAGGTCGTTAACGGGCAAAAATATTACTCGGACAGGCTCCTAGTCGGCGAGTTTCGGCAAGGACTTGCGCATGTAGACACGTTGGTATCCCCGCACCGTTCGCCTCTCGGTATTAACGTACCCGCGCCGCTTGTACATCTCGATGTTCTCCGCCATACACTCATGAGTATAAAGATCGAGATGAGAAAATTCCTGATTGCGTGCTTCGGATTTCGCAAACTCGACAAGCTTTCGGCCAAGGCCCTGACCCTGATATTCCGGCGGGACCGCAAAATTGTCCAGAAGTATTCCGTCGTCCCGCAGGATTAGTACAAGCACGCCGACAACCTGGCCATCCAGTTCCGCGACGAATGCTTGATATTTCCGCACGACTTCCGAGTAGTCGTCGAGCATAGGGCCAGGCGGCTTTCCCATCCGGGCAATGTAATGGCGGTAGGCGGCCTTAACGCAGTTCTTCATTTTTGGTGTGTCGGCAGGCTGTGCCTTCCTGATGCCTGGATCGTTGTTACTCATGACCCCCACAATTCAATGCAAACTTCACCACTTAATGTTAATGATTAAGCCTCAATCTTTTTCCTTTCCCCGACATTGCCAAAAGTTATTGCTTGACAAACTAGTTTCATTTCGCAGGAGAGAACCGACATGTCCCAGTGCATGAATCGCAGCGTTTTACGCTGTGGACTTTGTACGAGATTTAGACGGCGAAACCAAATAACGATAGCTGCTTCGGTGGCCTCAGAAGTTTCGTCAGCCATGATCCGTCGCCCCCTGGATTAGGTGAATCCATGCTTTCTCACCCGCTAACAGCACCGCAGTAGGCAGCATGTCAAACGGTATTCACCATAAAGGTTTGCTGAGGTTTTCTGTGAATGAAGAGAACATAATGTTGAAGCTCACGCTTATCCGTTCCTCGTCGCTCTTATTGGGATCAACTGAATGTTGTAAATAGGACGGAAAAACAAGAAGGGTCCCATTTCGCACACTTACGACGACCTGATCCGTGTTCCCGGCAGTGAGCTTCGTGACAGGAGGCCTGATGATGTTCGTCTGAATTCTCGGATCGTGAAAGTTAATGGTATCGGCCCCTGTCTGAGTCTGCACATAGTAGACCCCGCTTAGAAAATTATTGGGATGACTATGAATCCTGTGTGATGTACCTGGTGCATTTATATTGACCCAGCAACCGGTAATCTCGAAGGCATCATAGCCGATTTTCAAGAACTGCAGGGCGGTCTTTACGGTGTCGTTGACGTATAAGATGAAATCGCGAAATTCCTCCAGTTTGTGAATTTCTTGATTCGACTGCCACGCCTTTCCGGGCGTCAGTTCCGACGAACGCCGACGCATTCTGTTAAGAGCTGTGAGGATGCTCTTGTTTACCTCTTCGTAAAACTTGGCCCGAAGCTGAACTTTCCACACGAACGTTGGAAATATAGACAGCACATCCGTGCTTTTAATCCATGAATGTTCCTTCATTGTCATGACGAAGTTTGCCTAGTTCGATCGACCCCACCGCCTGACGGCGTACTCCAGCCGCGCCGTTCACGGTTCGGTGGAGCGCCTTGTTAGGCTCAGATTGCAACGCTTGTGTGGTACTTGGACTCATGGATGCATAGTCGTTTTTGAGCGGCGGCACGTCTCGTGAAAAGTTAGTGGGCGTGATCGAGAGGCTTTTGTCAGTTAGTCTGCGATTCCTCTCACGACGCGAAACCCGGTATTGTATTTTCTGTATGTATAATAAAGGCTATTGCGGTGTGCCGAACGCAAGAACCTTGGATCGTTTAGCCAGGATCCCCCTCGAGTACCACGCATACTGCAATCACCTGTGTTCCAACTTGTTCCGTCCGCCGGTGCACCAATATAGTTATCGTTCCAGCAATCCTCTAGCCATTCCCACACGTTTCCGATGGTGTCGTACAAACCGAATTTGTTAGGCAGGAAACTGCCGACGGGAGCCGTACGAGCTCCATATCCGTCTTTACATTTTTTGTTCTGCCATTTAAAGTTTGAACTGGCATCCACGCCGTTGCCGTATTTGCAGAGCATGCTCACCGAGTTTCCAAAGAAATATCGGTCGGCCACTCCTGCCCGCGCAGCATATTCCCACTCAGCCTCACTGGGTAGTCGGTATGTCTCTCCCGTCTCTTGCGACAACCATGCGACATAAGCTTTTGCGTCTTCCCAGTTCACGCATACCACTGGATCACGATCAGTCTGTCGAAAACCGGGGTAAATCCACGAAACTCCTTCTCCCCAACCAACCTTCGCTAAGTATCGGCACGAATTCTCAGTACTATACGCTGAAGCCTCTACGAACACCGAAAATTCAAATTTTGTTACTTCGTACTTGCCAATAACCAACGGCCGTGAAATGACCACAATGTGAATCGGCCACTCGTCATCTCCTCCTTCCGCGAACGCTGCTCCGATCCGGATTGACCCTGCTGGTATAACGATCATTTCGGGGCATACTCCACAATCCTTAAAGGTAGACCCAGGCAATAGTAACTCGCTAGCAGTTGCCGAGATCATCACGGTGAGAAGAGCGACAGATAGATATTTCGAGTAAGCCAATTTTCCCTTCAGTGCAGCCTAACG
>JAZFPY010000295.1:0-4838 GCA_036444875.1 Woeseiaceae bacterium
CTCGCGGTAGAGATCCGCGGGGTCCATCTTCGGCTCTTTAGGTTTATCCCCAGGGTTCATCATCGGGTTGACCTCACGATTCCAGGATTAGGCGTCAGGAAGGGAGGGTACCAGATTTCGGAACGTGATTTTCTGTCCCGGAGATGATTTCTTTGCAATACCTGAATGACCGCAATCGGTGTACCGGTCCGCCGTTCTCGACGTGATCTAGCGCAGTCGTCCTGCATCCATGGAGTCGTGCATCCCTGCAGTCGGGCGGCCCTGGAGTCGTCCGTCCGTGGGGGTGTACATGGATGGAGTTGTGGCCGAGGATGGGGTATATTATCTCATACTGCAGCTTATAAATTCGGTCTGTTCGGAAGTCCCTCGCAAGGTTCGCCCGCGTCTTCCCCTTTTGTGATCTGCACGTAAATCACCCGTTAATTCAATTTGAGGATCTACTAGCTATGCCTACCGGAACTGTAAAATGGTTCAATGAGAGCAAGGGTTATGGTTTCATCACGCCGCAGGACGGCAGCAAGGACGTATTCGTGCACCACTCTGCCATTACGGGCTCGGGTTTCAAGACCTTGGCCGAGGGGCAGCGTGTGACCTTCGAAGTCAGGCAAGGCGCCAAGGGCCCGGAGGCAGTGGACGTTACCGCCGAGCGCTAAGGCGCGACCCGAAGCTGGACTCCCGGTCGGCGGGCAGAGCTCGTCGAAGGGTCGCTGTTGCCTTTCGGGTTAGACCCAAGGAGCTATCAAATGAGTAGTATTAAATGAATATCGGGGAAGGCCCACCCCCGTACGTGCGGGGAACGTTCCAGCAGACCTGCGGTTTTTGCGGGTGCGTGTTCCGCGTTGAGGTACCCGGACAGATAGGCCAGGAAGGACCTGAAAACTATTACTGCCCCGAATGCCGCAAGAGATTTCCGGTCAAGGCCTCCGATTCCCCCACCACCACCCTGATTTCTAAACGCACCGATGGCCTGAAGAAGCAATACCCCAACGAACCGGAAGTGGCACCACGCCTGCGATAAGAGATTCCCATCGGAGGAAAGCGTTTCTGCGCGTCTTGCATCAATGGGGGCCGACGCAGTGACCGATCCGTTCGATGAGTGTCATATGGGCATTACCGTCGAGAGTGTTGCAGCGAAATGGGGTGTCAGGCTCGATTGATCTGATGGATTGCTGATGGATCAAATGATTCTGACCCGATTGATCATTGATGGTTATAGTGCTAACACACAGAAACTGGGGGCGCCATGAGCGAAAAGCCCAAGACCCAGAACATGGCTTTGTTCTGCGATTTCGAGAATGTTGCACTCGGCGTGCGGGACGCTAAGTATGCCGCATTCGATATTCAGAAGGTATTGGAACGCCTGCTTCTGAAAGGCAACATCGTTGTCAAGAAGGCCTATTGCGACTGGGGGCGTTACAAGGAGTTCAAGGCGGCCATGCATGAGGCGGCGTTCGAGTTGATCGATATACCTCATGTGCGTCAATCTGGCAAGAACTCGGCCGACATCCGCATGGTCGTCGATGCTCTGGATCTCTGCTACACCAAGGCGCATGTCGATACCTTCGTGATCATCAGCGGCGATTCGGATTTCTCAGCGCTGGTGAGCAAACTGCGAGAGAACAATAAAATAGTTATCGGGGTCGGCGTGAAGAAATCCACCTCTGATCTACTGATTTCAAATTGCGACGCGTTCATCTATTACGATGACTTGTTGCGAGAAGCTGAAAAACACCGCAGGGCGAAGCGTAAGAGCACACCCGGAAAGGCTGTGCGCAAGACAGCTGTCCAGGCCGAGGAGCAGAAGAAGCAGGAGGCGCTGGACCTGGTTCTGGAAACGGTTGAAGATCTGTTTGAAGAGCGCGGCGAGGAAGAAAAAGTGTGGGGGTCGATGGTCAAGCAGGCCTTGAAGCGCCGTAAGCCCGGCTTTAGCGAGAGCTATCACGGCTTTCGAACGTTCGGCAAATTACTAGAAGAGGCGCAGGCACGTAAGCTGTTAGAGCTGGAGCCGGACGAGAAGTCGGGCGGTTATATTATCAAGAGCTTCGCGCACGAGGAGTAGGACCTACCTACTGCCGTGGGGACAGCGTAATAGGCGTTGGATGCAGCTCCGCGATGAGACGTTCCATGGCCTCCGTGAACTTGTCGCGCGGATGCACTTTACAATAATCTTCGAGCCAAACCATGGTTCGCAGCATTTTTTCCCTTCCCCTGATGTCATAGGTAGCAGGTACCCAAGCGTCGTAGCCTGTTAGGTAACCTGCCAGCCAATTGGAGTAGCGGTTTTCGTCGCCGTCTTGCCCCATGCGAGCCTGGTTGCGTGTCTCAACGAAGTGCCCACAAGAGTTTGGTCCGCGGGCGATGATGCTAACGTAATCGCCATTCTCGTCGACAACATTAACGGACGCAGGCAGCAGGTGTAATATAAGGGAAAAACAACTTCATGGGTTTCATGTATTACGACCGCGTCGTAGCAATATTTCGTCTATCCTCATACGTCCCCCGGTTTACACGTACGCACTAGGCAAACCCGACCGGGTTCCATTCATCCATCATCTTTTGGCGCGCCGCATCGAGACGTTCCGACATCAATGCCGCAAATCTCTTTAACAACTCGTAGCCGAATTTCGGTTCCTGCTCGCATCGCGCCAGTACGGCGGTCCCGTCAAACTCGAGCAATTCCGAGTCCTCTTCGGCCTTGGCCTGAAAATTCCATTGATAGGGTGATATCAGCCAAGACCACCCCAGAACCTGGTCCTGGCCCAGAGCCTGGATCTCCAGGGTCGGGCCCATTAACGCGGGAATCTGTACGGAGATGCGCCCATTGCGGATCACATAGAACTTGTCGGCGCGTTCGCCGTGTCGAAACAGGATCTGCCCCTTTTTGATCTCGCGCGCGCTCGCGCACTCACACAGGAATTTCAGGACGTCTTCGCTGAGCTCGGAAAAAAACTCGTGGGCCGACAGGTACTCGGCAATTGATTGATTGCTCACTGCTTACCTCCCCAAATTCAATGGTTACGATGGCGGGCGCAGAGTCGAGGTCAGCGGCGCATGCGCCGCGGTTTGTCTGCCAGAGAAATCAGCGGCTGCATGAGTCGCCTTATTAAGGTGTGGCCGCAATCGCTGTTCCCGATGCCATTCTACCCTCTCTGTCCCTGGAGTCGTAGCTCCGGTGAGCACGCGCGGGTCCGCGCCCGCTTTTTTCCGACGTTGCTCTAGTTCGGCAACCGCTCTCGGCGTTGCTCTAGCTCGGCAACCGCTCCCGGCGTTACTCTAGCTCGGCAACCGCTCCCGGCGTTACTCTAGCTCCTGCATCCCTGCAGTCGTCCTGCATCCCTGCAGTCGTCCGCCATCCATGGAGTCGTGCATCCCTGTAGCCGTCCTGCATCCATGAAATCGTGCATCTTTGCAGTCGGCCGGCCCTGGAGTCGTCTGTCCGTGGGGGTAGACACGGATGGAGTTGTGGCCGGGGATCACATATACTTCGTATTGCTGCAGTTTATGAATGTCGGTCTTTTCGGAAGTCGGAAGCTCCCACTAAGGTTCGCCCGCGATTCGGCCTTTTGTGATCTGCACGTCAATCACTATTGTCAATTCATTTTGAGGATCTCTAGATTATGCGTACCGGAACTGTAAAGTGGTTCAACGAGAGCAAAGGTTATGGTTTCATCACACCGGAGGACGGCAGCAAGGACGTATTCGTGCACCACTCTGCCATTACGGGCTCGGGTTTCAAGACCCTGGCCGAGGGTCAACGCGTGACCTTCGATGTCAAGGAGGGGCCGAAGGGCCCGCAGGCGGAGAACGTTTCCCCTAGCTGACGGCCAAGACCTGCGTCAGCATGTCTGACATCAAGACCCCGCTGCCTGGCGGGGTCTTTTTTTTTGGGCACAAAAGCGCGCTGGGGAGTGTTTCCGGCTGAAAATCAAAAAATGCAGGCACTATTCTCGTTAACGCCGGCACGGGGGCCGGCTTCCCATGGTATCTGTTTTGAGGGGGTATACGGGCGATCACGCCAGCAACCGGTACTCGCCCATTTGCGCACATGGGCAAGGACGCCACGCGGCGGACTCCTGAAAGCAGCACCTCAAAAACGCCTTGTATATCTGTCAAGGGAAAAATAAAATCGACGTCTGGTGGCAAGCGGAATGCCTTACCGTCTACGCAAGGAAGCTGACTATGATCTGGTTCGTCCTGTTAATTGTCGTTAGTGCGGTCACTGTGTGGTGGTTGTGGCCTCGCGCCAAGACACAGCGGCGGCCTCCTCCCCAACCGAGTCGCAATTCCCATACGTATCACTGCGTGTCGATCAGGTATCGTAGCGACGCCTGCGAGGAGGTGAGGAAGCTGAGAGACTATAGATTCCTGTCCAACGAGGCGCCGGCCTTGCCACTGCCGGATTGCCGCACAGAGCAGTGTAGATGCCAGTACGTTCACCACGATGATCGTCGTATGGATGATCGCCGCAGCCCGATCACGTCGGCACATTTTTTCGGTCGGAACCAGCGCTCGGGCACGGATCGGCGACGGCTGCAGCATGCGGGCTAAGACCTGGCGTCGGGCAGCAAGACGAGGGGAGGGTGATGGCACAAGTGCTTCCGTCTTCACATAGACATTCACAATCCACTCGCCGACGATCCACGTCGACCGGCCTGGCCTGTTACCAGCACGGTAGCGACTGTGAGCAGGCTGATGAGGCCGACGGTCCAGAAGAGCAATGTCGGATCAGTGTTGTCCAGAAGATAGCCGAACATCACCGGCCCTAGAATGCCACCGACGTTATAGCCGGTCGACACAAAGCCGAACACCTTGCCCATCTCGCCAGCGGGTGTGACTGC
>JAZFPY010000296.1:0-4787 GCA_036444875.1 Woeseiaceae bacterium
CCGAATTCCTGCAAGGTTGTCAGCCCAAATGATATGCGTGTACAAGGACGTCGCGTACCGTACGGGTCTAGATTCAGAACGCCGCCTTCCATTGCTCGGTATCGACGAACCAGCGTTCCTCGGTCACGAGGCCGTCGGAGTTGAACTTGAACAGAACGGCCGACTGGGTGCCCTCAGGAATTTTCTCGCTCTTCCACTCGACGATGGTGGTAATCTCGTTTTCGCCGAGGCAGTAACGGAGGTCGGTGATGTCGAAGCCCGGGGGCAACGCCGCTCCGATGTTATCCAGCGCTGCGCGGAAGCCCTGTCTTCCCTCCAGCACGTCCTTTTGTCCCGGCAGAACGAAAATCATGTCCTCCGCGTAGGCAGCGGCGAGCGAGTCCCAATTCCCCTTGGCCAGATCACTCCAGCCCCTCTTCAGGCTCTCCAGGTTTCGATCGTTGCTCATGGTGTCCTCCGTATCGGTTAGTGGGTGACCAATTTGTCCTGCAGCGTTGTCCAGCCCAGCGGAGCGGCGAACTCATGTGCTTGTCGCACAAGATCCTTGGCCTCCTCGACCTGGTTCTCCAGCGATCTCAACACGGCGAGGGCGTATAGCGCATGCGCCGCAATGCCAGGCATACTCGCCTCCTGACTTACGGATACTGCTTTATTTAGGTGTCGTTCGGCTTGCTTCCCTGCTTCCGGCGTCGCCTGTTGAGGCAGCTCTATGTTTTGCCAGTACAGAAAGGGGAACGAAGGATCAAGATCCGGAATCAGTTTCAAGTGAAGTTCACCGAGTGCGAGGTGCAAACGTCCAACGGGCCGTTTGTTATCTTGATTCGATAGCTGCTCATGTACGTCATGTAACCATGCCATCCCCTTGTCGATACGTCCAGATGCAACATGAGCCATGCCGTAGGCCAGGTCGATCGTCTGCAACATGCTTAAAACACTGCGCTTGACGATTTCCGGCCTGATTTCCTCCAGTACGATGATTCCTTCTTCGATGTTCCCTTGGAGCACCAATGCATAGCCAAGCATGGTCCGCCCCATCAACAGATCGTATTCACAGCTTGCATTCCGAATCGCTTCATGAGCTTCCATGATCGCCCCGTCGTGATTCTCTAAATGGGTCTCGACGTAGGCCCGTATACTGTGTCCCCAGGCAAGCGCCGGGGGGTAGGTTTGCTCTTGCCCGAGTGCGATTGATTTCGAGGCCCAGTCTCGGGCCTTTGAAACGTATCCGCGCTGAACGAGATCAAGAGCGCTGGTGTAGTAGGCAAGCGTCTTGAGATAGGGGATCTCGTGGGACTCGGCGAGCTGTACCGCTCGATCGCGATAAAGTTCAACGTAATCAAGGGTAGGATCTGGTGAGACTGCGTATAGCCACATCAGATCCCCGGTGGCATAGCCAACGCACACAGCGTCGTCGAGTTCTTCCGCAATCTCAAGTGCCTGTTTGAGAGCCCGCGCAGCATCTACAAACCGGGAAGATACGATGTATGCTTCCCCGAGCCACGACAGTGCTCGTGATAGCTGCCGGGTTTGCCCGGTGCGTTGGATGCGCGGCAGGTGCGTCTCCGCGAGTTCGACCATACCGTGGAAATCCGCGTCGAAACAGTACACTTCCAACTGATTGACTACGACGTCGGACACGAAGTCGTCGTTCGCTAAGTCTGGATCAGTTGAAATTTGTTCCAGGGCCTGGGTGTACCAGTTTCTTGAATCGGTAATGGCAAACAATCCCAGTGCTTTGTCGCCAGCTAACGCACTGTAGGTGACAGCTCTGGCATTGTCGTGCGCTAGCCGAAAGTGTCGCGCCAGTTCCTCAGCGATCTCTGTCTCCCGGTTGTGGTACAGGTGCTCGAGCTCGGTGCCGATCGCAAGGTGCAGCGCCTGTTGGTCGGATTTGAGAAGGCTGCCATACACCGCATCGTGGACCAGCGCATGCTTGAAGCGGTAGGTCATCCTTCCCGCCGCGAAGTCCGGCAGCACGAGATTCTGCCGCTCGAGCTCGTCGAGGGTTTCCGCGGTTAAGTGGATGTTGGCGATGCGGCCGACCAGATCGGTCCTGAATCGCCGTCCCGCGACCGAAGCGGCCTGCAGCAGGCGGCGCGGTCCCGAGGAGAGTGCATCGACGCGCTGAAGGAGCAGGCCCTCAAGCGTTTCCGGGACAGAAATCGAATAACCAATCTCATCCGACGTCTCGCCGACATGTGCCTGGTCCCCGAGATGACGCGCAAGCTCCTCCGCGAACAGCGGGTTGCCACCCGATCGCTCGAGGAGCGTGTCGAGCACGCCACCGTGGACCACGGAAGCCCCGACGTTGTCCCGGAACAGCAGCGTCGTCTCGGCGCTCGACAGCGGGCCCAACGCGATAGTCGTGACGGGGGTGCGCTCGTCCCACGTGGGTTGGTACTCGGGTCGGGAGGTGCACAGCACCATGATGCGACTCGACTCCGTCCCGCGGGCCAGCGACTGTAACAGGATCGCAGAGCTGTTATCGATCCAGTGCAAGTCGTTCAGATAGAGAACCGTTGGCCCCCTGCGGGCGTGGGCGAGAACGAATGTCACCAGCGCCTCCCGAGTTCTTATGCCCACCAGCTCGGTGTCCACGTCGACAATCTCGGGCACCGCGACACCAAACAGTTTCTTCAGGTAGGGGGTGTGATAGTCATCGACGCCGAGATGACGGATTGTCGAAACGAGGCGCTCCGAGATCTGTTTGGTCGACGGGTTGTCGGACAGGTCGCAGCGGCGCTGCAGCATGTCGAGGAAGGGCAGGAACGCCGTCGATGCGCCGTGGGACACGCAATAGCCATCCAGGACGGTCGTATCAGTTCGAAGCCGGTTGAGAAACTCGTACACCAAGCGGGACTTGCCGATACCGGCATCGCCGGATACATACACGACTGTCGTGTTGCCCGACCGCGCCCCTGACCAACAATCCTCGAGCAACTCTAGCTCGGCGGCCCGTCCGACGAACCGGCTGAGAACGGAACGGGTGGATCGCTCGAACCGACCGCTATGGGAGCCCATCGCGACGGCCTGCCATACACCGACCGGATCAGGAAATCCCTTCAGATTCTTCTCGCCGAGCGATTCGAACGCCTCCGGATCACCAGCCAGCGCGTACGTTCCTGGACCGACGACCACGGAGTTCGGCTCGGCCAAGCTTTGCAAGCGCGCGGCAAGATTCGGCGTTTCACCAACCACTGGGCTCTCTCGCGACGCATCTTTCCCGATGACGTCTCCCACCACGACGGGCCCGCTCTCGATCCCGATGCGAACCCGCAGCTCACGATCAATACCCGGCGCGATTTCGTCACTGTTGGCCTTGATGGACGAGATGATGTCGAGGCCCGCGTGGATCGCTCTTTCCGCGTCGTCCTCGTGGGCCTGGGGATACCCGAAGTACGCGAGGACACCATCGCCCATGTAGCGGGCCACATAGCCGTCGAACCGCTCGACGGATGCCGTGACGGTGTCCTGATATCGGCGATTGATCTGGCGGAGAACCTCCGGATCCACTAGCAGCGAAAGTTCGGTTGATCCCACAAGATCCGTAAACATCACCGTTAAGTAACGACGTTCCGCCTCCGCGGTGGGCACGGTGGCGGCAGTAGGAGCACTCTTCGATTCAGAATCAGAAGCGGATAGCTCACCAATCGCAGTTTGAAACCGTTTCCGGTCTCCGAGTGAGAACCCTAGCTCTTTCAGGTCTTCAGAGGAAAGACTGGGAAGAATGTCAAAACCGATGTCATTTTCGAGCAAACTCGTCGTGTACTTACCGAGCCCATACCGATTTAGCCAATCCCCGATGTCGCTCATCGTACTCTGCCCCGTCCCTACATCCTCACGGAACGAGACATGAACAATCGGGATCTGGCTGAATCCGGACGGTTCATCTTACGATGTAAACGATCTTGCATGCAGTTGTGCCTTCTTAGAATCGGGGCATCTGGGGAATACTATCGCGGGAGCCTGTGGGTGGCGAGTGAACGTCGGTAATCGGCGCAGCACCGGACGCTCAAACATCCGGTTTCGGGTGCGCCGAACGGCTCCTTTTGGCCGACAGTCGCCGGTCGCAAGAACACTTTTCACCGAAGGCGACAGGCCGCTTGTAGGCGAAAGCGGCCATAGGAATGTTGATGCAAAACCCCGCGCCTACGAATTTGCGAGTGGCTGCTTAGGATCGAAAGCGGACGCTCAAAACCTATCACAATCTGGCTCCTTTCATGCAACGGAGGAGCCATCCTATGTATCCCCTTATCGCGATCCCATTCCATAAAGATCCTTGGAACAAAGGCAAGCTGATCGGTCAAAAGCCACCATTGAAGCTAAAAGAGATATGGGCAATCCGCATTCGTTTACAGCTGGCATATCGGTTACGCGACCTCGCCCTTTTCAACTTGGCGATCGACAGCAAGTTACGCGGTTGTGACCTGGTCCGCTTACGCGTTTGTGACATTGCCCAGGGCGGCCGGGTTGCCGCGCGAGCGAGCGTCATGCAAAGAAAGACCCAGCGAGCGGTCCAGTTCGAGATCACCGAGCAAACGCGAGCGGCGGTCGCCGCTTGGATCGCCAAGGCCAAGTTAAGGTCAGACCAATTTCTGTTTCCGAGTCGCCTGACGATGTCACCGCATCTCTCGACCCGCTAATATGCGCGATTGCTTAAGTCCTGGGTGGCCGATATCAGTCTAGACCCGCATGTCTACGGCACGCATTCATTGCGAAGAACTAAAGTCACCCTGATCTATCGGCGGACAAAGAATCTTAGAGCCGTTCAGTTGTTACTTGGACAT
>JAZFPY010000297.1:0-5248 GCA_036444875.1 Woeseiaceae bacterium
TGTTGTCTATCCCACCGCCACATACAAGCAACTCCGTGGTGTCGGGCGCGTAAGTTCCAATCGCGTCGGCAATGCTCCTGGCGGTGAGTGCACACAGGGTAGCCTGGACGTCCGCCTCGTCTGCGTCGCCGGTATCCGACAGCGCCTGGCGGAGCCACATGAGATTGAAATATTCGAACCCGGTACTTTTCGGCGGTGGTTCGGCGAAGAACGGATCCCGCAGCAGCAGAGCCAGTAATTGGGATGAGATTTGTCCGCTTCTCGCCCAATTACCGTCCTCGTCAAATTTCTTCCCCTTGCTGGCTTGAATCCATGCATCCAGAAGTGTGTTGCCCGGTCCGGTGTCGAATCCCGTCACGCAGTCGCTGCCTGCCGGCAGTATCGTGACATTCGCGATACCGCCGATATTCAGGACTACACGATTTATTTTCTTGTTGGAAAACAGCCAGTGATGAAACGGAGGAAGTAGCGGCGCACCTTCTCCACCCAGAGCCACGTCGCGCCGCCGGAAATCCGCAACGGTCGTGATACCGGTTCCTGCGGCAATAATGTTGGGATCCCCGATCTGCAACGTAAAAGGCCGTTCGACACGAGGTTGATGACGAAGCGTCTGTCCATGACTGCCAATCGCAACAATATATTCAACGTCAGTTTTCGATTCGGATATGAGTTTCAGGGCTGCATCGCGGAACGATTCGCCTACCCAATTATCGAGGCGGCCGAACGTGTCGATCGTGCATTGCTCCGGCTCGCGAGTCGCGGCAACAAGTGCGGTGTGTAGTTCGTCGGGATATTCATGACTTAGTGCAGCGACAATCTGACAGCGTTGATCACCGAACTCGACCAGCACCGCGTCGATACCGTCCATGCTGGTACCTGACATCAGGCCGATATACAGACTGTTCATTCAAGGCATGCGCAATAGCAGATTAGTCGAATGTAGCAGCGGCGATCTGTGTTCTTTTGTAGCGATCGAGTTCTTCCAGTATCGGGGCTGCAGTCGTCAGGAAGTCCTCACGATACTCTTCCTTGATCGGGGCTGCCTGCGGCAGCTTCACCGTGCGCGGGTTGCGGTGTACTCCGTTTACCCGATATTCATAGTGCAGATGTGCGGCTGTCGCCAGGCCGGTGCTGCCTACGTAGCCAATTGTCTGGCCCTGTTTAACACGCTTCCCAAGACGCGCGGAATTTGCGAACTTCGACATGTGGGCGTAAAGCGTCGTAATGTTGCCACCGTGCTGCAAAATGATGGCGTTACCGTAACCGCCTTTGCGCCCACGGAATATCACTTTCCCGTCGCCCGCGGCGTTTATTGGGGTCCCGCGAGGCGCGGCGTAGTCGACACCACGATGTGCACGGATTGTGCTTAGGATCGGATGTTTGCGGCGTGGATTGAAGCTCGAACTGATCCGCCTAAAGTCGACGGGTGCTCTGATAAATGCTTTTCGAACGCTGCGGCCGTCCGGTGTGAAATAGTCCGACCGGCCACTCTTGTCGATGTAACGCACCGCTTGAAACGTCCGGCCATTGTTGTTGAACTCGGCCGCGATGATTTCGCCGTTGGTAATGTACTTGCTGCCCTGATAAATCTCCTCAAACAATATGTGGTAGTCGTCGCCACTACGAATATCGAGAACAAAATCTATATCCCAGGCAAAAATACCTGCGAGATTCATTATCAGTTTGTCCGGCATGCCGGCTTCCGCGGCGCTTTCGAACAGTGAGGTTTTAATTTGACCGTACGCGAGCCGGCGCCGCAGTTCGATTGGCCGCTCGACGATCTCGGCTCTGAAGCCGGACCCGGATGTCGAGACGACGAGAGCGCTTGTCAGGTCAAGCTCACGATGGAGACTGATCAACCGTCCCTGGTCGTGTCGAATTTCAAATTCATCTCCGGGACGCAGCATGCGAATATATTTTCCGGCCTCCGGCAATCGGACCATGCTTGCCAGATGACTGAGGTCCAGATTATTTTGCCTGAAAATTCGCTCCATCGTGTCGCCGGAACGGACAGTTACCTTTATTGAATCATACCGGGGCTCCGGCTCAATCTCGGGCAACCTGGCTATGTGGCTCAGATCAATTGGTGTCAGTTCTTCAGTCAGGTTGCCGATAACGATCGGAAGATCCGATGCCAGTTGCGGCAGTGGTTCGGTCCATTCCTTGCTGTCGAGAAGAGAGCTGGTGCCTGACGCGTTTTTGAGAGACAGAAGTAACGCCAATCCGACAAACGGCAGTCCAAGGCCGAGTACAAACCAGTGGATTGCAGTGGATTTCTTTACCTGTGTCCTGGCAGACGGTTTGTAGTCGTGCAGCAGTGGACTAACGGGACGATGCAAGTCTGCGTCTCCCCAAAACGCGTGAAGCCGCCACTCTACAGTGGCAGGACTGGGACGTCAAAGAAATCTGTTATAAGTCATGGTCTTAAAACGTATTCGCGGACCTTTTTCCAAACAGACAATGTCTTGGATTTCGTGCGCTGTCTCGCCACTGTTTCAATAGCGGCGGAGGATGCTACAGTTCTGCCGCTGAAGAATGGAATTCGATGATTGAGAGTCAATGGCCAGCATCAAAGATCAACTGAGCGAACTTGCCCGCGGGATTGACGAAATTCTTCCGGAAGGCGGTCTTGCGGAAAAGCTCGAAAAAAACAGACCTCTCATTGTAAAGGCGGGCTTCGATCCGACCGCGCCGGACCTGCACGTCGGTCACACAGTCCTGATCAACAAGATGCGCCAGTTTCAGGAGTTTGGTCACGAAGTAGTCTTCCTCATCGGCGACTTCACCGGAATGATCGGAGACCCAAGCGGCAAAAACGCGACGCGCCCGCCGCTATCCAGGGATGAGATCAAGGCCAACGCTGCGACGTACGAGGCACAGATTTACAAGATTCTGGACCCCGAGAAAACGCGTATAGATTTTAATTCTCGCTGGATGTCCCCGATGAGTGCGGCAGATCTTATAAAGTTGGCGTCTCATCACACGGTCGCCCGCATGCTCGAACGTGATGACTTCAATAAACGCTATAAATCCGGCCAGTCGATATCCATACATGAATTCCTGTATCCGATAGTTCAGGGCTACGACTCGGTTGCGCTCAAAGCCGACGTCGAACTGGGCGGGACAGATCAGAAGTTTAACCTTCTGGTAGGCCGGCAGTTGCAGCAGGATTTTGGTCAGGAACCGCAGGTCGTGATGACGACGCCGTTGCTTGAAGGGCTCGACGGCGTGCAGAAGATGTCGAAGTCGCTGGATAATTACATCGGCATTACTGATGAGCCTGACGAGATGTTCGGCAAGGTCATGTCTATTTCGGACGAACTGATGTGGCGCTACTACGAAGTCTTGAGCTTTCGCAAACTCGATGACATTGAATCACTGAGGTCTCGAGTTGCTGCCGGTGGAAATCCGCGAGATGCGAAATTCGAGCTTGCGATGGAATTGGTCGAGCGTTTTCACGACCAAAAAGCGGCAGAAGCGGCAAGAAAGGAGTTCGTAGAGCGATTCCAGAAAGGGGCTTTGCCCGACAAGATAAAAGAAGTGTCGATTTCGAGCCAGGGTGGGAGCCTGGGCATAGCGCACCTGTTAAAGGAGGCCGGTCTCGTTAGCAGCACATCGGAAGCATTTCGAATGATCAAGCAGGGCGCCGTGAAAATCGACGGAGAACGCATCGAAGACAAGTCGCTTCAGGTATCAGCGGGCAGCACAAGCGTATATCAGGTAGGCAAGCGCCGTTTCTCGCGCGTCAGTCTGACATGAGATAGGGAAGAGAGTAATGATCAGAGACAAGTTTCGATCGCTCTTGTTGTTTTCGCTCCTGCTTTGCCTCACGCCCGGAATCAGGGCAGCGTTCGCGGCGGATCAGTCCTTCGAAGCAAGATTCGAAAGCATTGTGGATCAGCTTAATAAGGGCTCAAAGGAAGAGTTCATAGAAGACCTTGATGTTGACGCGATTTTGCAACGCGCGTTCGACGGTCTCGATCTGGATCCTGGCGTCAGATCAAGGTTTGCGAACAATGTCATCAGAGGCAAGAAAAACATCGTTTCGTCGTTTGTCAGGCGCACGCCGGAAGGCTCGTATACGAAATTGCTCAAGGTCAGGGTTAACGGTGACAGAGCGACGGCGTTGGTGCGGTACGATTTGGGCCGATTAGGATACGGCTATCACCAATATGAATTGGTCAAAGATGATGCAGGAAACATCAGGATCGTCGACTGGCTCGATTATACGGCTGGTCGCACCTATTCGGAAATGCTGCGTCAAAGTGTCGTTACATACGATCCGACGGAGTCATCTGTCCGGGGCCTCGTCAAATCTTATGATGGAAACGACAAGAGTTACGCCAGACTGGCCGAATTGATGCAAGCTGTCCGCGACAAAGACTTCAGCTCCTACAAAAGAATTGAGCCGTCGCTGGACAGGGCGCTAAGGTATTCGCTGTTTATGCACCTGCTGAATTGTGATATCGGCAAGATGTCCCGCGACCAGAACCAATACAACAACGCATACAGAAAACTGGAGAACAATTTTGGCGATAACCCTGCCCTGGCGCTGATGTTGATGAACTACCGCATCTCAAAGGGCGATTTCGATGACCTCGGTGATTCACTTCGCCAATTGCAGCAAGCCTTCGGCGTCAGGGATGCGGCAGTGCTGTTGTTGATGTCGCGGGCGGCATTAGGTTCAAGACATACCGATGACGCTGCCGTACTTGCAGACGAGGCGATTTCTATCGAGCCGCAACTCGAATCGGCGTACTGGGCAGCGATCAACGCACACGTTTTGCTGCAGCACTACTCGTTCGCAGTATCGACCGCAAGGTCGTTGGAGGACCAATTCGACAAGTCACTCGAGCGCGAACTGTTCGAAAAGAACGGCAGATACGCGAACTTCGTCAAGTCCCCGCAATACGAGCAGTGGCAGGCAGGAAATGAATAGCCGGCAGCCCTCTGTTGCCGCCCGTGGCGATCTGATTGCGCATCCAGGTGGCCAAAATACCGCGCCGCGAGAAAATTGCGCACGGGCGAGTTTGTGCGGAAAGCGGGCGAATCCAGAGCAAGTGCCTGTGTTTTCAGGGAAAAACAGGCTTTTCCGGGCCGCATCCTGAAACGCTGCGCGGCCCGCATCGAAGCTCGTCACAACAGCGCAAACAATTGGTTGACCGGGCTGGTTTGGCGGCTATAATGCCCCGCTCGCTGAGGGCACGGTGTCCCTCAGCCAGACCCCAATAATCAAGGCATACAGGCA
>JAZFPY010000298.1:0-2345 GCA_036444875.1 Woeseiaceae bacterium
GGTGAAGGTAGACGGTTACCGACAGCATCGTTATCTGAATCAGGACGAACGTCGTTAAAACATAGCCCCAAAAGGAGAGGTCAAGCAGGCCGTACAAGTATTCCATTTGCGTATTCACCATTCAAAACAATGCTGGTCACTATAGCCAATGCCCCAATCGCCTCCAAGGACAGTTTCACGAATTTTCAAGACGAATATTTCATATGCCGCAAACAGGCAGAAAACCATTGAATAACAGGCCTTTTTCGGACGGTTTTAAGTTGGCTGCGATAACACTATAGTGTGCGACCCGTCACACTTATGCATCGAGATGCCCGAGTTACCGGAAGTCGAAACGAGCAGGCGCGGCATCGCACCCTGGATGGAGAACCAGGAGGTGAGCAGAGTCGTCGTGCGCCAGCACAATCTCCGTTGGCCCGTAGCCATCGAGATCGAGCAGAAATTGCCAGGGCAGAAGATTCGCTCGCTCAGCCGGCGCGCCAAGTACCTGCTTATTCGCACGGATGCCGGCACAGCCATATTACATCTCGGCATGTCAGGCAGCCTGAGAATCATCGACACGGGCACTCCCGCGGGCGTGCATGACCATGTGGACATTGAACTAAGCAGCGGCAAGGCACTTCGTTTCAGAGACCCGCGCCGGTTCGGATCGCTGCTCTGGGCCGATGATCCGTTCGAGCATCCTTTGTTGCGCAATCTCGGGCCGGAACCCCTCGATGAAGCATTTGACGGAGATTATCTCTGGCAGACTGCGCAGGGGCGGCGAGTGAGTATCAAACAGTTTCTGATGAATGCGTCCGTGGTCGTCGGCATCGGCAATATTTACGCCAGCGAGTCACTTTACGTAGCGCGCATTCATCCAAAACGGCAGGCAGGCCGCATCGCGCTGCGGCGCATTGAATCCCTGGTTGACGCAATTAAGACCGTACTCGGTAAAGCAATAGACGCAGGTGGCACAACCCTGCGTGACTTCCATGGCGGTGACGGTGAGCCAGGATATTTCCAGCTACAGCTCGAAGTATATGGCCGTGACGATCAACCCTGCCTGCGTTGCAAGCGACCGATCTCGGTGATCGTTCTCGGACAACGATCGACTTATTACTGCAAGAACTGCCAACGTTAGGCAGTGGATGGCTCGTCATGGTGGGCTATCGCTCGTCAGGCAGGTGAATGCTCCTGCAACACCTGCACTCCCGCCATCCATGGCGGTCGGACAGCTCCTACGATACGTTTCTGCAATGTTTGGCTACCTTAGGTCTGGCCGCAGCGCTGCGTCAGCGCAACGCTTACCTTGGGCGAGACGAACTCCGATATATCCCCGCCCATGCTGCAGATTTCCCGGACGAGACTCGCGGAAATGTATGTGTAGGCTTCAGTCGGGGTCAGGAAGACGGTTTCCACATCCTCTATCAAATGACGGTTCATGTTGGCCAGCTGAAACTCGTGTTCGAAATCGGAAATGGCGCGAAGGCCTCGAATAATGACCTGCAGTTCGTGGTCTTTCGCGAAACTAACCGTGAGCCCGGCGTAACCCATGACTTCAACGTTGTCGAAATCCACGAGCACTGCCTGGGCAAGTTCAACCCGCTCTTCCAGTGAGAACATGGGTTCTTTGCCGGGATTGGCCGCAATTGCGACTATTACCCTGTCGAACAAACGGGTCGCCCGTCGTACCAGGTCTTCATGCCCGAGCGTAATCGGATCGAAGGTGCCTGGATACATCGCAGAGACAGCCATAAACTCGCTCCTTCAGGTTCACGTTTCTGTGTTCACCAGAGAATAGCTCACTTTCCCGGCAACTTTCTCATGTGTAATGGCCCAGCCGTCCGGAAGTGCCGGTTTCGCCTGGTCTTTACCCCGCTCCAGATACACGACCGCGTTCGCTGTCAGCCAAGCATTTTCGCATAGCACTTTACACAAATCGGCAAGCAGGTCCGTTTCGAACGGTGGGTCGAGAAAAACGATATCGAACGGCTGCGGGTCGGCTTTACTCAGATAGTCGAGAGCATCCTTCTGATAAACCTTGGCGTTCGTTGCCTTCAGCTCGGTCAGATTCTTCCGTATCGCTGCAGCCAACGTAGCGGACTTTTCTACGAAAACCACGTGAGCGGCACCGCGTGACAGTGCCTCGATCCCGAGTGCGCCCGTGCCGGCAAAAAGGTCAAGGCATCGTGCACCCGTTGTCGCCGAACTGAGCCAGTTGAACAGGGTCTCCCGAATCCTTTCGGGTGTTGGCCGTAATTCAGGCTCATCGATTATCTGCAACAGACGACTGCGCCATTTTCCCGCTACAATACGCAGCCGCCCCGGTAGCGATCGATTGTGGCCTGGACGCTTAACTCTCG
>JAZFPY010000299.1:0-2197 GCA_036444875.1 Woeseiaceae bacterium
ACGCGATAACCTTCCATCGCCGCCTGTAACGCACAGATAGGGTCGATTTCCGTAATCCATACGGTCGCGCCCAGGCCGCGCAAAGATTGCGCGCAACCCTTACCAACGTCACCGTATCCGCAAACAATGGCAATCTTGCCTGCAATCATGACGTCCGTTGCGCGCTTGATGCCATCAACAAGCGACTCGCGACAACCATAGAGATTGTCAAATTTCGATTTGGTGACGGAATCGTTGACGTTGAATGCCGGACACAACAGGCTGCCTTCTTTCTGCATATCATAAAGACGCTTCACACCTGTCGTCGTCTCTTCCGACAAGCCGCGTACTTTCTTCATCAGATCAGGATACTTGTCATGTAAGACGAGCGTCAGGTCACCGCCATCGTCGAGGACCATATTAGGATGCCAGCCGTCCGGCCCATTGATCGTTTGCTCAACGCACCACCAATACTCTTCTTCGGATTCGCCTTTCCATGCGAACACCGGCACACCCGAGGCTGCAATCGCTGCAGCGGCATGATCCTGAGTAGAAAAGATGTTGCAGGACGACCAGCGAATTTCCGCACCCAAAGACCTCAGCGTTTCTATCAGCACTGCCGTCTGAATCGTCATGTGCAGGCAGCCGACAAGCCTGACACCGGCCAGCGGTTGTTGACCCTCATACTCGCGGCGCAATGCCATAAGGCCCGGCATTTCCGTTTCGGCGATAGCGATTTCCTTGCGGCCCCAGTCGGCCAGGGAAATGTCTGCAATTTTGTAATCGGGTTTTTGAATGGCAACGGCTTCGCTGCTCATAGAATGCTCCTGTTTGTGTAAGGTCGTAGCTAGGCTGCAGCGCTGCCGCGCAGCGAATCCGCTTTGTCTGTGCGTTCCCAGCTCAAATTAATATCTTCGCGGCCAAAATGTCCATAGGCTGCCGTTTGCTGGTATATCGGTTGGATCAGGTCCAGCATCTTCACGATGCTATATGGCCTCAGGTCGAAGTTCTCGCGAATCACATCGGTCAGACGCTGATCGCTGATCTTGCCGGTACCGAAAGTTTGCACGCTGATCGACGTCGGTTCGGCAACGCCGATCGCATAAGACACCTGGATTTCGCATCGATCCGCGAGACCGGCGGCAACAATATTCTTGGCGACATACCTGGCGGCGTACGTTGCCGAGCGGTCGACCTTCGACGGGTCCTTGCCGGAGAAAGCACCGCCGCCGTGCCTGGCCGAGCCGCCATAGGTATCGACGATAATTTTCCGACCCGTCAGGCCGCAGTCACCCATCGGTCCGCCGATTTCGAATCGGCCGGTCGGGTTGATGTGATATTGCGTGTTCTTGCCGAGCCATTTTTCTGGCAATATCGGCTTGATGATCTCTTCCATGATGCCTTCACGCAGGTCGGAGAGCCCGACGTCCGGCCCATGTTGCGACGACAGTACGACCGCGTCGATCGCGACTGGCATGTTTTTCTCGTAGATAAACGTCACCTGGCTCTTGGCGTCCGGTCGCAACCAGGGCAAGGTGCCGTTTTTCCTGACTTCCGCCTGCCGCCGGACCAGCCGGTGGGCAAACGTAATCGGTGCTGGCATCAGGACGTCGGTCTCGTTGCATGCATAGCCAAACATCATGCCCTGATCGCCTGCGCCCTGTTCTTCCTCGGATTCGCGGTCTACACCCTGAGCAATATCCGGCGACTGCTTGCCTAGCGCATTCAGCACGGAACAGGAAGCCCCATCGAAGCCCATCGCGGAATCGTTGTAACCGATCTCGAGGATGGTTTTTCTAGTCAGCTCTTCGAGATCGATCCAGGCGGATGTGGTGACCTCGCCTGCGACAATGACCATACCCGTCTTGACGAGCGTTTCACATGCCACACGGCACGACTTGTCCTGCTCGATGATGGCATCCAGCACGGCATCGGATATTTGATCGGCTATCTTATCCGGATGACCCTCGGAGACGGACTCCGAGGTGAACAAAAAGGAATCACTCATGGAAGATTTCACGTGTATTTTTTTGCAGGCCCAGCATTGTACCCCAAGTTCACAGGTCAAATGATAGCCTCACCGCATGGCATCGATACGCGAGCTTGCTGCCACTCCACGCGCATTGTGCCCGGGCAGCATGAAGTAATGTGAGCAGAGAGTCGATCTCTCTTGCGGCTGTACGTCTAAACAGGGAAAATGCGCCAGCTTGATTCCGCC
>JAZFPY010000300.1:0-2055 GCA_036444875.1 Woeseiaceae bacterium
CGTTTCACGAGCGTCGGTTGCTCGAGCATTGATGCGAGCGCCTTGCTCTTGCTCATGTCGGCGCGGTCGACCTCAGGGATTTTTCGCCAGGTCAGGCTGCGCCTATTGAGGAGCTTCTCCCAGTTCGTGCGACTGGCCCATCGTTCGAGCGTCTGCATGTCGAGCCCATCCTTGCGCAGGTCGTGAAATTCGTGCGCGTGCGACCGGTCGTTGAGCCATTTCCTGGCCTTGCGGCAGGTGTCGCAGCTACCGATTCCATACAGCGTTAGCAAGTCCGTCCCCATCTGTTCAGTTGGCACTTCTTAGCAAATCATTCAAACTGGTTTTTGCGCGCGTCTTTGCATCGACCTGTTTGACGATTACAGCACAGTAAAGCGAGTACGCGCCATCCCCAGAGGGCAGATTACCCGCAACGACGACGGAGCCGGCCGGAACGCGCCCGTAGCTTATCTCGCCCGTCTCGCGGTCATAGATCCTGGTGCTCTGGCCGATGAAAACACCCATCGAAATAACCGAGCCTTCTTCGACAACGACGCCCTCGACGATTTCCGAGCGGGCGCCGATAAAGCAATGATCTTCGATGATCGTCGGCCCTGCCTGCACGGGTTCAAGAACGCCACCAATACCGACGCCGCCGGATAAGTGCACGTTCTTGCCAATCTGTGCACAGCTGCCAACGGTCACCCAGGTATCGACCAGCGTTCCGCTGTCTATGTTGGCGCCGATGTTGACGTAGCTTGGCATCAGGACGACGCCCGGTGCGACATAGGCACCTTTGCGCACAATCGCATCCGGCACGACCCGTACACCGGCGGCGCGGAATTCCTCCTGTCCGAAGTCTGCGAACTTGAGCGGGACCTTGTCGTAGAAATTGCTGTGTCCGCCCGGCATGACTGCGTTATCCGCCAGCCGGAAACTCAACAACACGGCTTTCTTCAGCCACTGGTTCACGCGCCAGGCGCCGTTTTCTTTTTCGGCGACGCGGGCTTCGCCCGAGTCGAGTAGCGCGAGCGCCTGCTCCACGGCGTCGGAGAGTTCCGCTTCGTCCCCGGCAGTGCCGAGCTGGCCTCTGCGTTCGAAGCCGGTCTCGATTGTCTTGATTAGTGATTGCATTGGCTCATCCAGACCGGGGCAAACAAAATTTAGCTAATCCACACAGCATTTTCACGATTTGGCATCCAGGCTTTCGAATAATCGTTGCCGAAGCTCCGCACAGATCTTATCACTCAGCGGTTCGCCCGATACGTTGCTGATATAGAACACGTCTTCCGCGCGTTCACCGATCGTCACGATTTTTGCCGTGTCGATGTTGATGCCCATTTCAACGAATACGCGACCGACGTCACTCAGAAGGCCGGGGCGGTCGCCCGTGACAAGTTCCATGACGGTGCGTTGATTCTGATCCTTCGTGAAATCGATTGCTGTTTTCGTGTCAAACATGCGCACCTGACGCGGCGCGCGGCGCGTGACCGGTGCTGCGTGTTCGTCCGGCGCCGTCAGCACCCGCGTCAATGTACGTCTGATCTTGCTCATTCGTGACTCATCGACATGCACGCGCTTGTCGTACTCCATAAATATATAAGTGTCGAGACTGTAGCCGTTGGCGATCGGTACGATGCGCGCGTCGACAATCGTCATGCCGAGCTCATCCAGTACGGCAGTGACATGAGCGAACGTCCGTTCCTTGCGTGGCGTGTAGAGAACCGCTTCGATGCCGTCGGCGTCCGGCTGTTGCCTGACGTCGAGAAATCCATGTTCTGAATCAACGTCCGAATCAGCCAGCACTTCGGTATGCCAGGCGATTTCCTCGCTGCGATGACGCAGGAAATAGTCGTCGGTGAGCAATGACCAGATGCTGCGAATCTTCTTTTCTGAGACAACAGCGCTTTCGAGCAGCGCTTTGGCCGCAGACTGCTTTTCGAGAATCAACTGGTCGCGGTCGATGGGGTTCTCGAGTCCACTTCGCAGGGCACGGGCAGTCAGCTCGTAAAGGTCTCTGAACAGTGTGGCCTTCCAGGAATTCCAGAGATTCGGGTTCGTGCCCCGGACGTCGGC
>JAZFPY010000301.1:0-4067 GCA_036444875.1 Woeseiaceae bacterium
GCTAGCATATGTTGAGCTGATTCCTGCTCCGCATCCCTTCGCGTCGTGCCCTGCCCGGCCGTGCTCGCGTCGAGTTCTGCGATAGTGCAACGAACACTGAAAGTCTGTTTATGGGCTTTGCCGTCTATCTTTTCAACCCGGTAGTCCGGCAACGCAATTCTTCTCGACTGCACAAGCTCCTGAAGACGCGTCTTCGGATCCCTGAGCTCGGCGGAATCGGGAATCTCGACAAGACGCCCTGCGAACGCATTGTGGATAATCCGTCGCGCTTCATCGAAACCCGAATCCAGGTAAACCGCTCCGAAGATCGCTTCCAACGCGTCCGCAAGAATTGACGCGCGTCTGTGGCCGCCGCTTTTCTTCTCGCCCGGGCCAAGAATCAGGTACTCACCAAAGCCGAGATCCGTTGATAATTCTGCAAGCGTTGTGTCTTTGACAAGCGAGGATCGCAATCGACTGAGAACGCCTTCTGGCGCATCGGGACGCTGCAAATAGACAGCCTCCGAAATGACGAAATCGAGAACTGCGTCGCCCAGATATTCCAGCCGTTCGTTATTGATGCCGGGAGCGCTGCGATGAGTAAGCGCCTGTTCCAGGAGCTGACTATTTTGAAATTTGTAATCCAGCGACTTCTTCAGCCAGGCCGCTGTCTTATCCAAAGGGGTCGCTCATTTCTTCGGCTCGTTATACCGGATCTTCGGCCGGCTTTTTATCCGGCAAGTCTGTACTGGACGGAGATGACACGCTTCTCCCTCAGCGGCGCACCAACACTTTTTTGTCGAAATGTACGGAAAAAGAAACATTGCCTATAAACGGCGCCGGGTGATCGTAAACCGCCTCGATCCGGAACCCGCCGCTCTCGCTGACTACTTTGATGTCTTTTGCGGCGATAACGCTAACGCTCTCGACATCGAATCGCCGCGAAATTGACTTCCGAATTGTCGCGCGCGACGGATTCTGACTGTCAAACTCCTTGAATACGCCCTCAAGAACGCCCGCGACTTTGATGTAATTAAGATAGACCGGCGCAAGGCGCATTGCTGCGAACGCGAACAGCCCGATAAAGATGGCCAGAATCAGGAAACCCACCGTCGTGATGCCGGCCTGGCGCGACTGAGTCCGTCTCATCAGCGTCGGACGTCGAAAACGGCTTATTTGACCGCGATTATCCGAGCTAAACATACACTTACTCCACTCTGCTTGGGCCAATGCTAGCGCAATTCTAACCGCGAAATCACTGACTGACACCTCATTATTCTATCTTCGTGCCGATCCGCGCCCACTCCGGCCACTCAAGCCCGTCCATGTGCATCCAGATACGCACGGCTTCGCCAACCAGGTGGGTCTCCGGAATCGCACCGATGAAGCGGCTGTCGCGGCTGTTATCGCGATTATCCCCCATCATGAAATAGTGGCCATCCGGAACCGTATACCTGCCATCGCGCATTGAGTTGCGGGGATTGGTGACAAGAATCGCGTGCTTCCGGTCACCGAGCTGTTCGATATATCGGGTGGCCGATGACGCGATCGGATGGTCTGCGTCTCTGGTGACTGCGATGAGCTCGCCATTTACGGTCAGACGGTGCGCCTCGTAGACTAATTCGTCGCCTGGCAGTCCGATCACGCGCTTGATGTAGTTAATGTTGGGTTCGGATGGCAAGCGAAATACAACGACGTCGCCTCTTTCCGGTTCGCCGGTTTCGATGATCTTCTTGTCGATCACCGGGAGACGAAGGCCGAAAGAATATTTCTTGACGAAAAGATAATCGCCCTGTAACAGAGTCGGCATCATCGATCCGGAAGGAATCCGAAATGGCTCGAAAATAAACGATCTTATTACCAGAACGAACAACAGCACCGGAAAGAACGAGCGTGAATAATCGATTATGGTGTTGAGGACGCCATTCGTTTCTCCGCCAGAATCGGAAGTGCGTTTTCGCAAGTAAAACTTGTCGTAGGCGACCACTGCGCCGGTAAACGCAGTCAACAACGTCAAGATCAATGCAAGGTTAATACTCAAGATTTACTCTCACTTTTCTACACGTAATACCGCAAGAAATGCCTCTTGTGGAATTTCAACGGATCCAATCCGTTTCATTCGCTTTTTCCCGGCTTTCTGTTTCTCCAACAACTTTCGCTTCCGGGTGATATCACCGCCATAGCATTTCGCCGTGACGTTTTTCCGCAATGCCTTGACAGTGCTTCGCGCGATTACTTGCCTGCCGATAGCCGCCTGAATCGCGACGTCGAACATCTGGCGGGGAATCAGCTCGCGCATTTTTTCCACGAGCTCACGCCCTCTGGTTTGTGCCTTTTCCCGGTGCACAATAATCGATAACGCGTCAACGCGCTCCTGATTTATCAAAATATCGAGTCGCACGAGTGATGCGGGTTCAAAACGCTCAAAGTGGTAGTCGAATGACGCGTATCCACGACTGACGGACTTGAGGCGGTCGAAAAAGTCGAGGACGACCTCCGCGAGAGGTATTTCGTACTCCAGTGAGACCTGGCTGCCGAGATATCTGAGGTGTTTCTGCACGCCCCGCCTCTGGATGCACAGCTTGATTACCGCACCCACATGCTGCTCCGTCACGAGGATATTCGCCGTAATGATAGGTTCACGTAGTTCGACGATTTCATTGTCCGGGGGAAGCTTTGATGGATTATCGACTTTCAGTGTCTCGCCTCCGGTCGTTACGACCTCAAATATCACGGTCGGGGCGGTCGTAATGAGTTCGAGTCCATATTCGCGCTCCAGCCGCTCCTGAACGATTTCCATGTGCAACATACCAAGGAAGCCGCAGCGGAAACCGAATCCCAGTGCTGTGGACGTCTCAGGCTCGAAATGCAGCGCCGCGTCGTTCAGGCGAAGCTTCTTCAGTGCCTCACGAAAATTCTCATAGTCATCCGACTTGATCGGAAACAGTCCGGCAAATACGCGGGGCTGCACCTGCTTGAATCCGGCTAGCGGCTCGTCACAGGGTTTCTTTGTGGATGTCAGGGTATCGCCTACCGGTGCGCCATAGATGTCTTTGATGCCGGCGATGACGAAGCCGACTTCGCCTGTCGCCAGCGCCGGGCGGTCTTCCATCTTTGGTGTAAAGCTGCCAAGTCGATCCGCACGGTAGGAACGGTCCGTCGACATGACGGTAATTTTGCTGCCTTTTGACAAACTGCCGTTGACGACCCGGACGAGTGACACGACACCGACATAATTGTCGAACCAGGAATCGATTATCAGCGCCTGCAGAGGCCCCTCGGGATTACCGGACGGTGGCGGTATCTTGGCAATGATCTGTTCGAGTAATTCCGGTACGCCCTCGCCTGTCTTGGCGCTAACCCTGACAGCATCCTGCGCGTCGATACCAATGATGTCCTCAATTTCCTGTATGACCTTTTCGGGATCGGCAGCGGGAAGATCGATCTTGTTCAGGACCGGCAGCACGTCAAGGCCCTGGTCGATCGCAGTCATGCAGTTTGCGACGCTTTGCGCCTCGACGCCCTGTGCAGCGTCGACCACCAGCAGGGCACCCTCACAGGCAGCCAGAGAGCGGGAAACCTCGTAGGAGAAGTCGACGTGACCGGGCGTATCGATGAAATTCAGCTGGTAGTCTTCGCCGTCCGCAGCACGGTACTTCAGCGACACGCTTTGCGCCTTGATCGTGATACCTCGCTCCCGTTCCAGATCCATCGAATCAAGAACCTGCTCCGACATTTCTCTCGCCTGCAGCCCACCGCATAGCTGGATAAAGCGGTCTGCCAGCGTCGATTTGCCATGGTCGATATGGGCAATGATCGAGAAATTGCGTAGGTGATTCATGGAATCGGGTCAGGCCCTGCAAACGGCGAAGTATATACGCTTGATATCGCTGCGGGAGCTGTTGCACAGGTCACATCCCGATCTCGTCGAGGACACTGGCGAGCGCATCCCTGTCGAGATAATGCTGACAGATGAAACGGCCATCGAACTCAACGACCGGCACGCGCGTACCATACTCTTCCTGCCAGTCTTGCCGCGTATCGACATTCAGGACCTCAAGCTCAGCCCTGCCTCTCACGAGCGGCAG
>JAZFPY010000302.1:0-6564 GCA_036444875.1 Woeseiaceae bacterium
GTCCGCGCTGCCCATTTGCTCCAGGACCTTGTGGCACATCTCCCTGATAATCGTGGCTCTCGGATCGAAATTCTTGTAGACGCGATGACCGAAGCCCATCAACCTGAACGGATCGTCCTTGTCTTTCGCTTTGGCAACAAACTTCGGAATGTTCTTCGCATCACCGATTTCGCGGAGCATTGTCAGCACGGCCTCGTTCGCGCCTCCGTGGGCTGGTCCCCACAGGGCGGATATTCCAGCCGCAACTGCCGAGTACGGGTTGGTACCAGAACTGCCAGCCATCCGTACGGTCGACGTCGAGCAATTCTGCTCATGGTCAGCGTGTAATATGAACAGGAGGTCTATTGCTTCCGCCGCCACCGCGTTGATCTCGTATGGTTCGGCCGGCACGGCGAAGAACATTTGCAGCAGGTTCTCCGTATAACCCAAATCGTTCCGCGGATATATAAACGGTTGTCCCGCATTAAGCTTGTATGCCGCTGCGGCAATAGTGGGCAGTTTGGCAAGGATGCGGTGAGCAAAAACATCCCGTTGCTGCGAGTTGTAGATGTCCATCGTGTCGTGATAATAAGCGGACATCGAGCCGACGACGGCAGACAGCATGGCCATCGGATGGGCATCGTAGCGGAATCCGGTGAAGAATCGCAGCATGCCCTCGTTGAGCATCGTGTGTGTCCGGACGGTTGTGTCGAACTTCTGCAGCTGAGCCGCCGTCGGTAATTCCCCATATAACAGGAGGTAAGAAACCTCGAGGAAACTGGAGTTCTTCGCGAGCTGCTCGATAGGGTAGCCTCGGTACAGCAGCACACCCTTCTCACCATCGATGAAAGTAATCGTACTTTCGCAGCTTCCGGTTGACACATATCCTGGATCGTAGGTGAATACGTGCTGATCCCGATAAAGGCGACCGATATCCAGAACATCCGGTCCAAGTGTTCCGCTGCGGACGGGAAGCTCCATTTCGGTCCCGTCCGGATTTATAAGCTTGTATGCTTCTTTACTCATTGTTTCTGTGTCCATATCGACCTTCCATCCTGCTCCCAAGGCAACGCCGCTGGGCAATCCGCCAGCAGCCCATGGTGCCGGAAGCCCAAATGCCGGGCAACTTGGGGATGATACGTATGTGGATCTTTAGCTTCTGATGAAGCTAGCTCAGGCCGTACTTGCGACGGAATTTATCGACCCGGCCACCCGTATCAATGATTTTCTGCTTGCCCGTGTAGAACGGATGACATGCCGAACAGACCTCGATCGTCAGGTCCTGACCCAGGGTGGAACGGGTCGTGAATTCGTTGCCACAACTACAGGTCACTTTGATATCGCTGTAGTCGGGATGAATATCGGCTTTCATTGAGTGTCTCCGGTGTGCAGAGTAGGTGTAAGCGGCGGCGTAGGATATCGGGAAGCTTCTCGCGCCGCAAGCCCTCTGTTTACGGCCATATCTTATCCACAGAAGCTGTGGATAACTCTGTGGAAGAAAATTGAGTGAGTGCGCTAAGTGCGGGTTTTTAAAGCAACGTTATTAAAATGTCTATTTTATCGCCACTTTGGCAAATTCTATTATTTCAATAGTTTACAGGTGTTTTGGACAGTCAGGCTGAGTTATCGGCCTTAATTGCTCGGAAAAAATAGGTATCCCTGAAGTGCTGTGCATAAAGGGCACCCGCGCCAGAGCACCTGAGGCAGGCTGATGGGTGCAAAATCACGGCAAGAAGGTCGCGGTCAAGTCGTTGAGAAAGCGTAAACCGAGTGCCGTGGGCCGCCAACCGGGTCCATCAAAAGACTCGATCAGACCCCTGGCCTCTGCGACTGCCAGACGTCCTTCGAGCGTATCGACAGATAGCCCGGTTCGGGCGCTGTAGTCCGACGCCATGAAGCCCTCGGGCATCCGCATGGTATTGAGCATGAATTCAAAGCCGATATCGGCGCCGGAGACCTCATGTTCCCTGGTCTCAATGGACCGTGACTCCGCCTGCTCCATGAAGCTTGCGGGGTGCCTGGGCTTTTCATAGCGCCGGATTTCGCCCCCGTTGCCGGTGAACTTGCCGTGTGCACCGGCACCGGCACCGAGATAGTCGCCAAACGTCCAGTAGTTCAGGTTATGCCGACAACGACGGCCGGGCCTGGCAAAGGCAGATATTTCGTATCGCTCATAACCGCTTTCGGCCAGCAAGGCGTGGCATTGTTGCTGGATAACAAAGCCTTCCTCCTCGTCGGGAAGACCGGGCGGCGGGTTGCTGTGAAATACCGTGTTCGGTTCCAGCGTTAGCTGGTAATAGGAGATATGCGCCGGCCCGAGCGCGATTGCCTGTTCGACATCCCGAACCGCCATTTCAAGGTCCTGGCCCGGCAGTGCGAACATGATGTCCAGGTTAATGCTGTCGAAGCCGGCCCTTACAGCATCTGCATAGGCAGAAAGAATTTCGTCGGGGCCGTGAATTCGGCCGAGCTTTCTTAGCGACTCCGCGTTGAAACTCTGGGCACCCAATGAAAGCCGGCTGACACCTGCGCTGCGATAGTCATGAAGATCGCCGTGCTCCACAGTGCCCGGATTTGCCTCCATGCTTATCTCAATGTCCGGCTGCAAGCAGAATTCCGCCGCAATTACATCAATGAGCTGTCCGATTTCGGCACCAGTGAAAAAGCTCGGTGTGCCACCACCAATGAATACGCTCACCAGCGGCCGGTTCTGTGCGCGTTGAGCTTCCAGTTTGAGATCGATCTCAACCGCCCTGAGATAGCGCTCCCTTGGTGGCGCATCTCCGGCCCTGTGTGAATTGAAGTCGCAGTATGGGCATTTGCTGACGCACCACGGCAGGTGAACATAAAGGGACAGGGGGGGTTCGATACTTTCGCTCATGTCAGGGGGGCGCTGGTCAGCGCTTGAGCACACTATGCAACAGCTCGCCGAGCTGGTGAAAGGCCTTGCCTCGGTGACTCCGAAGGTTCTTTTCCTCGCCGGACATCTCCGCAGCGCTTCTTTTAAGATTCGGGTCGAAGAAAACCGGGTCATAGCCAAATCCGCCCCGACCACGACGCTCGGCAAGGATTCGGCCGCACCATCGTCCTTCCGCGACCAGTGGTCTCACTGAGTCGTCCGGACTGACCCAGACCGCAGCACAATGAAAGTGAGCCCCCCGCTCCTCCAGTGGAACATCCCGCAGCTCCGCCAGCAGCTTGTCAATGTTGTCATCATCGCTCGCGCCTGTTCCGGCGTACCTGGCGGAATTAATGCCCGGACGTCCATCCAGTGCGTCGACGACCAGTCCGGAGTCATCGGCTATCGCCGGCAGGCCCGATTCGGCCGCGGCATGTCGTGCCTTGATCATTGCATTGTCGGCGAATGTCGCGCCGGTTTCGGCAACAGAAACAATGCCGAGTTTACTCTGTGGAATTATTTCGCAATCGAGACCATTGAGAATCCTGCCGATCTCGCGCAGTTTCCCCTTGTTGCCACTGGCGATGACGACTTTCTTCATTGCATCGTTCACGGGGGCAATAAATCGCCACTTCGCGCTTGCACTCAAGCCTTCGCGATGGCTGCGTTTTGCGCCTCAATTATTTCGCTGACCCCGGCGCTCGCCATCTCGAGGAGCGTATCGAATTCCTCGCGAGTGAACGCGTGACCTTCCGCTGTACCCTGAACCTCGACGAAGCGGCCCGCCTCATTCATCACGACATTCATATCCGTTTCCGCCTGCGAATCTTCCTCGTAATCAAGATCAAGCACTGGAACACCTCTATATATGCCGACTGAAACGGCAGCAATCTGACCGTGGACAGGATTCGTCTTCAGTTTCCGTTCTTTGCAAAGTTTCTGCATCGCTATCAGAAGTGCGACATAGGCACCGCTGATCGCCGCCGTTCGGGTTCCCCCATCTGCCTGCAACACATCACAATCGAGCGTGACAGTTCGCTCGCCGAGCGCGTCGAGGTCTGTCGCTGCCCTCAAAGAGCGTCCGATCAGCCGCTGGATTTCCATCGTGCGGCCGCCCTGCTTGCCGCGCGCTGCCTCACGGCCCGATCGCGAGTGGGTCGATCGCGGCAACATGCCGTACTCACCGGTAACCCATCCGTGGCCTGCACCGCGCATCCATGGCGGCACGCGACTCTCGACACTTGCCGTGCACAGGACGCGCGTGTCGCCAAATTCGGCCAGCACGCTTCCCTCGGCGTGTTTGGTGTAATTGGGCGTGAATATTACCGGTCTCATCTGGTCCGGTTCGCGGCCGCTTGGGCGCATTGCTGTCTCCTGTTTTTCCTGGCTGTTCCGGCCTGCGTTGTGCCGCGCACTTCAATCGGCGCGGTTATTCTCCCAGCCACCGCAACGCAGTGCCGGTCGTGTTGTCGCTGTACGGTGCGTTCACACGCAGCGCCCTGACACTTAGCGCTTTCAGATTTTCGGCCAGGCTATCAGACGTGCGCGTTGCCATCGCGGCCAACTCCTCGTCGCTCACGCCAGACCAAAGACCGTCGCTGCAGGCGAGCAGCACATCGCCGGGCGAAAGTACTCGTTTTGCCGTAATGCTCATATCCGGCACGGCCGCATCACCGCCGATGCAACATTCGACGAAGTTTCGCATGGGATGGTCCAGCGCTTCGTCCTCTGTAATCGCACCTTCCTGTATCAATACTTCAACGTGACTATGATCCCGTGACCTCGCAAGGACTTCGCCGTCGCGCATCTGATAGATCCGGCTGTCGCCGACATGTCCCCAGTATGAGCCGCTTTCCTGAATCAGGCAGATCGCGCAAGTCGCTCTCGGGCGAGAGTCAATCGTCAGTTCGGCGCCGAGCTTTACCACCTCGTCATGCGCGCGGGCGAGCGCCGTGTAAATGAACCCCTGCGGGTCGAACATCGGCAGCGTCGATTCCATGAACATCTCCTGGATGATGTTCAGGCCGGTCTCGGCGGCGAGGGCGCCATCCGAGTGCCCTCCCATGCCGTCGAATATAAGCATGAGCGCCGCGTCCTCGGCGACAACTATCGCAGCGCGATCCTGATTGTCGCTGCGGTCTCCGAGCGCAGAAACTTTGGCGTATTCTATTTGCATGGTGGGTTTTACTGCTTTTTCTTGCTTAGGCTGGCAGCACCGGGCTGACGCAGCTTAGAATAATTGATTCCTCAAGCGAAGTGCGCGCTCGATTTCACAGTCAGATCAGTGTAAATATGGCTCGCTTCCGGCCTCGAAGTCTGTGACAAGAGCAACAATAACGGAGTAATCGATGTTACACAGTATGACAGGGTTTGCGCGACAAGCCGCCGAGTCTCCTGTTGGTACGCTGACCTGGGAACTCCGAACCGTAAACCATCGTTATCTCGACGTGCAGTTTCGCCTGCCCGACGAACTGCGCCCGAAGGAAGCCGAATTTCGGCAGCAGGTCGCCACTTGCCTCAAAAGGGGCAAAATCGAATGTTCACTGCACTTTCGCCACGCGATTTCCGGTGCTGCGGAGCTCAAGCTCGACTATGAGCTGGTAGGGCAGATCAGTGCGAAGATCGAAGAGCTGTCCGGTCTTTTGCCCGAAACCCATGCGGTTGACCCGATCGACGTTCTGCGATGGCCCGGCGTCGTTGCCGAAGCGGAGGTTGAAGCAGAATCACTGTTTGAAGAGGCCGGCCGGCTGCTTGAGGAGGCCCTGGCCGCGCTTGGCAAAATGCGGGCAAGCGAAGGTAAGCGTATTAGCGAAATGCTCGAGTCGCGCTGCGCCGGCATACTGGCTATATCCGGGACTGTCAGGGCGCGGATGCCGGATGTTCTTGCTGCTGTTCGCACACGGCAGCAGGAGCGCATCGATAAACTGGACGTCGAGGCCGACCCTGCCCGCCTCGAGACCGAGCTGGCGCTTGTCGCGAATAAGCTCGATGTCGATGAAGAACTCGATCGCCTGGAGAGTCACATCAGCGAGATTCGAGAGGTGATTATCAGCGACGACCCTGTCGGCCGACGGCTCGACTTCCTCGCGCAGGAACTGAACCGGGAAGCCAACACGCTGGGATCGAAATCGGCAGACACAGAGACCACCAAGGCCGCTGTAGAGCTGAAGGTGTTGATCGAGCAGATGCGCGAACAGATTCAGAATGTCGAATAATGCCAGTCTTTTCGTTATCGCGGCTCCGTCCGGTGCCGGCAAGACGACGCTCGTTAAAGAACTGGTCGAAAGGAAACCTGAACTCAGGTTTTCAATTTCATATACGACGCGCGAGAAACGGGTCACCGAAGTCGAAGCGAAGGACTACTTCTTTGTGCAGGAGGCCGAATTTCAGAAGCTTGAAGAAAAAGGCGAGCTGCTCGAATCCGCGCTCGTATTCGACAATCACTACGGCACCAGCCGCTCGCAGGTCGAACAACATCTCAGTAATGGCAATCATGTAATTCTCGAAATCGACTGGCAGGGCGCGCAGCAGGTACGGCAATCGAAACCCGATTGCATTACGATATTTATCCTGCCGCCCTCGCGAGACGAACTGGAGCGGCGGCTCAGAGACAGGCGCACCGATAGCGATACCGTTATCGAAAGACGCCTCAACGATGCCCTCGGCGACATGTCCCATTGGAACGA
>JAZFPY010000303.1:0-4023 GCA_036444875.1 Woeseiaceae bacterium
GAACGAAAATAAGACCGATCACGACGATGGGGCCGAGCCATGCGCCGATAAACTGCCCCATTTGCTGCATGCGTGGCGACGCCCCGACCAGATAACCTGTTTTCAGATCGAGCATCAGGTCAGTCGCCTGCGACATCGCGACGCTGGTGGCAGCACCGACCATGATTGCTGCGACTATCGAGTCACCGCGTTCCATGCCGTGTGTCATGATGATGAGTAGCGTGATGCCGATCAGCGTCATCCCTGACAAAGGCGACCAGTTCGTACGGCCAATCGCCTCCGAAAGAATGATGCCGGACATCCAGATCCAGAGCGTCCCGAGCACTGCCATGCCTATGCCACGAATCAGGCCAACTGACTCAACGGATGTCACGGCGATGATCGCCAGCACGATCGCGGCCCCGACAATCCCGATGTAAAGAAGCTTGATTGGCATCTCATCCGAAGACGCGGCTGAGTCGATCCGCGACGCGTTTTGCATCGATTTCACGGCGCTGATAATTAAAGGCAGGGCGAGCGCAACACCCATCATCGCGCCGCCAATCAGCATGCCGATGCCCAGTGGCCGGTAAAGCATCAGACGCAGCTGCCCTGGATCGCTGATGGCTGCGCCTAACTCGTCGAGCGGAAAACCACCGGTCGCCGCCAGCAACGGCGACAGGAACCAGTAGGCGACAAACCCGCCGATAATGAACGCGACACCGCCACGTCCGGCAATGAAGCCCGTGCCGATTGTTAGAAGCGAGATGTACCAAACGCCGTTCATGTAATCCGGCAAGCCGATTACGGCACCGAGGTTCCAGTTACTGACATCGGTTTGCTGAGAAATGATATGTACGAGCGCGCTGGCCGCGGCGGCAGCCAGCAGAATAATGGCTTTCCGTACCCCGGCGCCCGGAGACTTCAGAATCGTTGCCACCGCAACGCCGCCCGGATAGGTCAGCCGCTCGAAGTCGATCATGTGCTTGCGGAGCGGAATGATAAAGGCAATGCCGAGAAATGCGCCGGCTATGCATCCGAAAGTCAGAATGACCGGATCAAACTTGTCTCCGTAACCCAGGATAAATATTGCCGGCACAGAAAACATCATGCCGGACGACGCACCATTCACGCCACTGGCGATCGTCTGAACGATGTTGTTCTCGATGATGCTCTTGCGCCGCAGCATTCCCCTTAGAATGCCGAAGCCAAGGATCGCGGCGAGCTCCGATCCTTCAATCGAGAAACCCAGAATCAACGCCGCATAGCCAATCGAGATCGCGATAATAACGCCAAGAAACCAACCGACGATGACAGCAGTCCATGTAAGTTCGGGGTACGCTCTGTTGGCTACTGCATTCGACGACATTTATTCTTTATTCTTTCTTGTCCGGCGATGGTGACGAACACTATCACAACGGCTGGAGTCGCGCCGCCACCCGGCCATTGTCCAATACATCGGCAAGGTCATCCGCCAGTTCCCTGCAAGCGTTAACGGTCTTGCGCCAGGATTGCATACGTTGGTCCTGATCCATCTTCAAGAAATCGGTTCTGTCCGGAATCTTGCCAAATGGCAATCGGGACACGAATTCTGCGGAGGGGCATATCAGTATGGTTCTGTCAGTGTGTTGCGGATTCGGTTTTCTCCAGGACAGTTTCTTGTCGAACCAGCCTGGAATCAGCCGCTCGGAAAAGTGAGGGAACAGCGTCAGGCGATCCGGTTCAGAGAGCGGCAGATCGAGATGGTAATCAATGACGCCCCCGTCGCGGTAGACACCGACTGGCGCATCCTTGATATTTTCAATGCCCGCCATGACCAGCGGAACGGACGCGGACGCTGCTGCGGCATCGACAATATTTTCCTCTGAAAGCATGATCTGTTGCAACGGAAATCCTTTTGCGTCAAAGAATGGCGGCAGGTCGCGGGCATCGTAAAAAAGCCCCCGAGAAAAAAAGGCGCCCAACGCGCGCCGAGTGATCAGGTTTGCCGTTGCGGCGACCATCAGACCGAAACTCAGCTGCAATCTCGAGTCGCCTGATGTCAGAAAACCGCTGCGCACGGTCATGATGTGGCTGCGCAAAACCGGATGTGAGACGACTTGCGCCGCGCCGTGTTCGCCGAACAAATAATGCAAAATCTCACGGGCTTTGTCAGAAATCTCCTGCATATCGGGATTCGGCGAATAGGTCTGGTCCAGATAAGCGGACTCGAAACGATCGATCGCAGCCAGCGGATCGGATTGTGCATAACAGGCGTGACGCCACGAGCCGATTGACGAACCTATCAGGTGCACTGGTCCGTCGAGTCTGGGCAGTATGCGATCGGCGATGATGCGATCAAGCTGGCTCAGAACCAGCCATTTCGCACCACCGGACGCGCCGCCAATCGTGCCGATTCTGTCGACGGAAAAGCCGTGCTTTCGCACATCTTCGAGGGCGGCGGGACCCGCTTTGAAAAGTAGTGCACCGTTTCTTTGCATCGGATTTACCCGATCAGTAGTTTTTGGGGACGAAATCCGCGAGGTCCATCCCAATTCAGAGCCCGACACGCCTTTGTTCACCGTGCCCGACGATACTATCGACTCCTAGTCGAAGGGGTGTCGCTTGACGATCGTTTGCTCGCGATCAGGGCCGGTGGAAATAATATCCAGTGGCACACCGGCCAGTTCCTCGATGCGTGCCAGATAATTCCGCGCATTCTTCGGCAGATCTGCGTGGGTGGTCGCGCCTACCGTCGATTCATTCCAACCCGGCATGTCTTCGTAAACCGGCTGGCATTCGGCGAAACGATCAGCGACGACAGGCAGCCCCGTGATCGGCTCGCCATCGATCTCATAGCCAACACAGATCCGAATGGTCTCGAGACCGTCGAGCACGTCGAGCTTTGTGACACAGAGTCCCGAAACACTGCTGTTAATAATCGACCGGCGAAGGGCAACTGCATCAAACCACCCGCAGCGCCGCGGGCGTCCGGTCGTTGCCCCGAATTCCGCACCGGCTGCGGCAAGGTGCTCACCGAGATCGTCAAACAACTCTGTCGGGAAGGGCCCCGCGCCCACGCGCGTCGTATACGCTTTGACGACGCCCAGAATGTAATCGAGGTCGCGCGGACCGATGCCACTGCCCGTACTTGCGGCGGCCGCTACCGTGTTCGACGACGTGACGAACGGATAAGTGCCGTGATCGATATCGAGAAACGCCCCCTGCGCACCCTCGAACAGTATGCTTTTGTCGGCTTTGGCGAGATCGTGGAGTATCTGAGTCACATCTGCAGTAATTGCTGCAACAATCTCAGCCGCACTCATGGCTGCATCCAGCGTTTCCGCAAAATCGATCCGATCGGCGTGATAATAATTTTGCAAGAGAAAATTATGGTAATCGAGTATTTCGCCCAGCTTCGCTGCAAACTTCTCGCGCACATACAGATCTGAAACCTTCAATGCGCGGCGCGAAACTTTGTCTTCATATGCCGGCCCAATGCCGCGGCCCGTGGTGCCGATCGCAGCCGAACCACGGGCTTTCTCTCTGGCGGCATCCAGCGCGACGTGTGACGGCAATACGAGAGGACAGCCCGCGCTGATCTTGAGGCGCTCGAATACCGGCACGCCGTTGGCAATCAGATTATTAGCCTCATTCATCAACGCATCCAGAGAAAGCACCACACCGTTGCCAATGAGGCAATCGACTTCCTCTCTGAGGATGCCCGACGGTATCAAGTGCAGCACGGTTTTCTTGCCGCCGATGACAAGTGTGTGGCCGGCATTGTGACCGCCTTGAAAGCGAACGACCGCTGCAGCCTTGTCCGTCAGCAAATCGACGATCTTGCCCTTGCCCTCATCGCCCCACTGCGTGCCGATAACAACGACGTTTTTGCCCATGTCGCTTACCCGTTCCCTATGAGCGCACAATAAATAACAGCACCAGGCCCGCAAGCATTACGGTCAGCCCTGTCGCACGCAGATGATTGTCGCTGAGTTTTGCGATCTGGGCCACAGCCTGGCGAAACCGGTTCGGGCCGATAAACGGGATCATGCCCTCAATCAC
>JAZFPY010000304.1:0-5683 GCA_036444875.1 Woeseiaceae bacterium
AGCTTGAGATCAGCGTGATTGTCCTGGGATTCGCCTACGCAACCTCATTGATGAGCTTGATCGTCTGGATCGCCTGATCGCCGTTCGTTGCTGCGCCTATGGCGGCAAGGCGGAGAATTTAGGGTCCTGTGCGGACATACCGATAAGGCGGTCATTGCCATCCTGAACCGCCAGCGATTTGAGCCCCGCGTCGCCATTCAGGACCATCAGGTACGGGTGCCAGCGATCGTTCTCATCGCGGCGGTAATGTCCCGATAACTCCCAGCCGTCATCAGTCGGATAGACATAGGATTTGCCGACTTTGCTGGCCGGGGAAACGGCATCCACAATCTCTATGAGATTTCCCGGTGACACGTAACTCTGCAAAATATCACGCGCCACCATCACGATCGCTTCTTCTATCGCTCTCTGCAAACCCGGTTCAGGATCGGTAATACGTTGATAGCTATACAGGGCCAACACCAGCCCAACGGTGACCGCGACCAGCGGCCTTACTACTTTGTGACTAATCATTGTCCCATCATCAGGCGATACCGATTAGCTTGTGTGTTTGCAGGCTGAGTTTCCATTGTGGATGCTCCAGGCAATACTCGATCGTTGCTTTGATATTGCCGTCTCTGTGCTCGTCATCGAGCGGTTGAAGAAAAAAATGTTCAAAATCGAGGCCTTCGAAGCGCTCGGGTTGCGCCTCGCGCTCTTGCTGTGGAAAGACAAGCTTTAGCTCGTCTCCGCTTGTCTGAATGATTGCGGCGCCGGCTTTCGGACTCACGCAAATCCAGTCGGCCCCCGCCGGCGCCGGGAGCGTCCCGTTTGTCTCGATGCCGACTTCAAAGCCATGTTCGTGTAGCGCCCGGATCGCCGCATCATCAAGTTGCAGCAAAGGCTCACCGCCCGACAAAACGACCAGCGCTTGTGTATTCAACACGTCAACACCAAAGTACTCCGCCCAAAATCAGGATTTGGATCTTTTTCTGACACCGTCTTGGAAATCGTTCCAGTCCGGTCGTTTGATCTCGAGGAGATAGTCCTTCGTCAGCGCTTTTGACACTTCCCAGAGTTCTGCAGCCTGCGCCGCATCGTGCATGTGGTTGTCACCGAGCACCGTCACTGGATTGCAGTCTTCGAAATACTGGCCGCTGACACTGCCCAGCAGTGGGCTCGTCGCGACGTAACAGGTAGTTGCCGCGCCCTGTTCGATCGACTTGCCGCCGATGGCGGTCAACACGCCGAATGCGAACTGGAAAAATCCGGGCTCGTTCCGGTCGATGCTGGTGTTGATCACGCCCGGATGCAGCGAATTCGAAGTGATGCGCGTGCCTTTCAGCAGCCGTGCCAGTTCCAGCGAATACAACACGTTTGCGAGTTTGGAATGTCCGTAAGCCCGGCCCACGCTGTAGTTCGTCGTACCTCGCAAGTTGCCGAATTCGATGCCTTTGTCGGGCGCGCTCGTGTAGGCGGACCGGCTGCCAACGACGACTACGCGCCCCTGCCAGGACAGGTAAAGGCGCTCCAGCAAGTTGTTGACGAGAATGAAATGCCCGAGATGGTTCACGACGAAATGTTTCTCGAGTCCATAAACCTGTTCGCGATCGCCACCCCGCATGCCCGCATTGCAAATCAGCATATCGATCGGCGAGTTAAGGGAGCGAATCGTCTCGGCGCAAGCCACGACCGAATCAAAATCTGATAATTCCAGTTCGACCGGTGTGGTAATGCCGACGACACTGGAACACGCTTCCTGCGCCTTGGCGAGCGTGCGTCCCGTGCCGATCACGTACGCACCACGCAACGCGAGTACCCGCATCGTCTCGTAGCCGATACCGGAATTGCAGCCGGTCACCACCGCGATCTTGCCGCTCAGGTCGATTCCCTCGGTAACTTTCTCGGCAGTCGAGTCCTGGTCGAAATCGCTCCGCGGCACGCCGCTGGCAGGAACTCTCTCATGGCCGCTGCAAGCACCGATCGCGGGAGCTGCCAATGTTGCCCCGGACAGCTGGAGGAATCGTCGTCGATCAACACGCATGCGAAGTTCCTACCGCCTGCCTCCTGAGGCATTTACTCAAAAAGTTTCTCGGCTTCACTGCTCAGGTCATCCTGATGTGGCTCACTCGTATCACCCTGGTCGAACAATGTTGTGAGAGCGTCCTTTGCCTTTGCTTCCTGCTTCGCTCTCGCCGCATCGAAGACTTCGTCGCCCGGCTTGAACCATTCGCAGAAATTGAGCCGCTCTTTTTCGATGACTTCCTCGGCGTCGTCCTCCCGGCATTTTCTCGGCACGCCGGGGTCATAGAACGCACACATTTTGCAGACGTGCAGATAAACGGAACACGCAGGACACTCGTCCTGCCTGGAAAGTGGCAGGCTCAGGTCCTCAAGGGACGCACCACAGCGGTAACACAAAAGATGGTCGGCCATACCACCGAAGTATAGCCTTTCTAAAGTGACCGCCTGTCTGTTAGTCGCTCGCTGCGCTCCTTCTTTGCGTCGGCACGAAGTCCTCCATGACAGCCTTGTTCATGAGGTCCGGTGGCAACATACCCTGTGCCAGAATGAAGTCATGGAAGAACTGCTGATCGAAATCGTCGCGCAAGGCGAGTTCGGTCTGCGTTCGCAGGGCCTGTAGTTTCGTATAGCCGAAGTAGTAAGCGGTGGCCTGACCCGGCATCCGGTAGGTGTAGCGCTCGATCTCGTTTTGTGCCCAATCCTCGCCGATGACGATATCTTCCATGATCAGGCTCTTGGCTTCTTTGGGTGATATCAGGCCCAGGTTCAACATGGGATCGAGAAACATGCGCGCGGCGCGCATCAGCCTGTACTGCAGGCTGATCAGCTGTCCGTCGAGCGGCATGTAGGGCTTGGCGATAGCCTCCGCATACAGCCCCCAACCTTCGACGTTCACGCTGTTGAATGCGAATATGGCGCGTGTAATGGACACACCGGCCTCGATCATGCTCGAGAACTGCATCTCGTGTCCGGGTCGTGCTTCATGGGCCGTTAGTGTCCAGGCACCGGCTTCGTAGGTGTCGTCTGTCTGCTGCCAGCTGCCGTCTTCGTATTGCTCGAGCAATGGGATGACGAAGTCAGGAAACTCGCCCGTGTTGCCGATCAGCCGTGGCACGTCGAGGTGTGGCGCCGGCTGTGCGGCCGTTTCCGCTGCGGTCGCGATACGAATGCCTGCGTCTCGCTCGGGCAGGCTGATAATGCGCTCCCTGACGATGATGTCTTCAATCTGCTTGAGCACACCTTGATAGTGATCAAGCAATTTGTCGCCATCGATCGCGCCATCGACTTTCAGTTTTCTGATTACGGCGCGGTAATCAGTCGATGCGTAGCCTTTTTCTTTCGCAACCAGCGGCGCCAGCGCAACCATCTCGTTGCGGATATCCATGTATCCCTGTGTTGCCTGCTGGATTAGCTCCTCCGGCGAGGCGTCGACACCCCAGTTTCTGAGCGCATCCTCGTACATGACTGGCGGCAGGCGATAATCGTCCCTGGATCGTGGCAGCACCTCGTCTCTGAGCCACTGGTTATACACCCGCAGCTGGCCTGCCAACATTTCGTAAGGCTCCTGCCAGCCCTGTAGATCGGTCCCGTCCAGCAGTTCCTCGATGCCCACAATAAAAGTCTCGGCGCGTTCCAGGTCCTGCTCCACCTCATCACGAAACGGGCCGACAAGCCCGTCGACGTCGAAGCGCTCGCTTGTGCGGTCACGTGCGAGTTCGGTAAGCGGCGTGAAACCGTCCTCAAGGCCTGCGTATCGTTTAATGCGAACAATTGCGGCCGGGTAGCGCTCACGCGGAATCTGCACATCGATCAGGGCGCGAATGCCGCGGAAAATGTCTTGGCTCAGGTTGAAATAAGGGAGCATATTCTCGCGATTCAGCTTTTCCGACCGGATACTGTCTTGCACGACCCTGATCAGAATGCCGAGGTCCTGACGCACCCTGGTATCGGTCTCGTCCTCGAGCCGCCTCTTGAGTTCCGCAAGAATATCTTCCGACTCGGCAAGCTCGCGCTGGTAGCGCTCCGGTTTCAGGTCCCTGATTTCCTCATCCAGACCGTCGACGCCGATGGCGGCGGCTGACTCCGGATTAAATTTCGCAACGGCCTCCAGTACGATCTGTGCATGCGTATTGCTCTTTTCGACCCAATCGATGCCATTGGCCGACGTGGCTCCTGGTAACGATACTGCTGACGCCGCAAACGCCAACAATGCAATTAATCCTGCTCGTCGCATCATGTGCTCCTGTTGCATGGTTTGATTGTTCGACTATTGAAACCAGGATGCCAGTAGGACTTGAAAAGATTCAAATAGGTCCAAAATTATATTCCTGGTTCTCCCAAGGCAATTAATCCAATGCAGAATCTGCCCCATCATTACAATGTCTCTGCCGCAGCAGACCCGGAAGCAGTCGTACAGCTAAGGTCGACCGGTCTGCCGGACCTCGAATCTGCCGCGCCGGCCGAATTCGGTGGCCCAGGCGATAAATGGTCTCCGGAATCATTGCTTGTCGCGTCGGTGGCAGACTGTTTCGTGCTGTCGTTCAAAGCGATCGCTCGCGCATCGAAATTCTCCTGGATCTCGCTCACTTGCTCCGTCGAGGGCACGCTTGACAAAGTCGATCGTCTGACGCAATTCACGACATTCGACGTCAAGGCGTCACTGACTATTCCGGCCGATATGAACGAAGAAAAGGCAATGAAGCTGCTCGAGATGGCAGAGCGGGCCTGTCTGATCACCAATTCACTGACGGCGGACACTCATCTCACCACCAACGTGCAAGTCCAGCAATGAAGAAATCACTTCATAAATATATGATAAGTATTTGTTTACAAAGTATTACACGTTCACCCGGAGCACTTTCGCGCCGCGCACATGCCCAGCCCGTAAATCATTCAGTGCCTTATTTGCGGCCTCCAGGGGATAGCTCTCTACCGCCGGCCTGATCGGTATTTCGGCCGCGATCGGCAGGAACTCGGCAATATCATGGCTCGTAACATTCGCGACCGTCTTGACCTCTTTTTCGAGCCACAAGTGCTTTTCATAGCTGATACCGGCCATCAACTCTCGATCGCCGGCCTCTTTTCTGATCGCATTGATGACAAGGCGCCCGCCCGGCCGCAGGTTCCTGAGTGCCTCCAGCACAGGCCGCCAGGCAGGAGTCGTGTCGATGATCGCGTGTAGCGGTTCCGGTGGGCGCTCTCCCGTGTCCCCGCTCCAAGCGGCGCCCAGCTCCATGGCAAAATCACGTTCCTTCCCGCTGCGCGCAAAAACACAGATCCTGGAGTTGGGGTACAAGTGCTTCGCCATTTGCAGGACCAGGTGTCCCGAACCGCCGAATCCCGTTAACCCCAGTAATTCGCCATCCGCGAGCCTGGCGAGCTTAAGGGCCCGGTAACCGACACCGCCCGCACACAACAAAGGCGCCGCTTCTTCGTCGGAAAACAACGTGGGAATCGGATAAGCATAGTGCTCGCCGACGGCCATGTATTCCGCATAGCCACCATTGACGTCCCGCCCGGTTGCCCGGAATTCAGGACTCAGATTCTCGTCAGCCTCTCCGGACGACGAGTAGATCCAGCCAACGCCGACGCGCTCGCCTTTCTTGAAGCGTGCGGCATTTTTACCAAGCGCGGCTACGCGACCGATGACTTCGTGGCCGGGTACGACAGGCAGTGACGG
>JAZFPY010000305.1:0-7708 GCA_036444875.1 Woeseiaceae bacterium
GCCTGAAACCGTTTCTTTGCGGCTTTTCTGTCGCCACGGGACATGCCCGTCCATCGCTTCGCACCGGCCGACAATCGCGCCTGTCGTTCAGGCGTGAACGTGCTCCAGGAATCGGCGTAGGGCCCCAAAACCCGTTGCTGTTCCTCGCTGAGACTTTCCCAGGAAGTGTGTTCGTCCTGTGCCAGTGATACGCCGCTTATTGCCAGTAATAGCAATGCACCGATTGACACCATCCATTTAGCTTTCATCTTCTGACTCCGTCGATTCTTTGCCTTCCAGCTTGGGACCGCTCCGCTTATGCACATCGGCTGCCACCGGTTCATTCTCCATTCCATTAAACAGCAGCCAGTCCTCATCCGATTCTTCCCAACTTCCGAGGTATTCCAGGAACTCCAGGTCGGGTTGTTCATCATCTGCTATAACGACGCCACTACATCCGATTAAGCCCAGCAGGACTGCTACGCTGAGTACACAGTCCGGCTGCCTTTTATCAGCCGACGTTGCCATTTGTGCCCGGCTCGTCGTCAAGTTCCGCTTCAAAGTCTATCCAGCTGTAGAATTCGAGCTCCTGCAGCATCTCGAAACTATCCTCGGCCAGCAAAATTTCCAAGTCGCTTGCCGTCGCCGGTGGCGTCAGGTCATCAACCGATGTTCTGCCGGTCCAGATCAATACGGCAACCACTGCGGCTGCGGCGACGCCGGCAGCCGGCAAGGTCCGCTGATTCCATTGCAGCCACTGCCCGTAACGGGCACCCGGCCGAAGAAGCGCCAGCGCTTCATGCCGGCCACGGTTCAACCGTGACCGCGTTTCCGCATCGAGACCTTCCACACTTTGATCGAAGAGCTCTTTCGCCTTCGTGACGAGAAGCTCATCGTCGGTCCTGGCGGATTCCGTGTTCCGCTCGTTCATTGCCAGTGTTCTCCCAATGTGTCCCGCAAGGAATGTACCGCGCGAGAATAATGTGTCTTTACGCTGCCCTCGCTGCAACCCATGGCGACGGCTGTGCCAGCCACGTTCAGCCCCTCGAATGTGCGCAACATGAAGGCCTCCCTCTGCCGCCGTGGCAGCGCTGCAACGGCAAGCTGGAGGCTCTCCATCGCCTGGTCCGTTTGCAGAATTTCATCCGGCGTCCTGCCAGCCGGGTCCGGTGCAGCGGCAACCGGATCGTAGTCTCCGTCATCGCTGGTGGAACGGCCGAACCAGACCATTACGCGATTGCGGACCACCCGCCGTCGATGCCAGTCCCGGACGCCGTTTTGCAGAATCCGGTAAAACAACGGCGTCCATTCGTCGTTAGACCGGTTTGCATAATTGCGCACCAGCTTGATCATCGCCTCCTGCACCAGATCCAGCGCTTCATCACGATCGCGAATAGCTATCTCCGCGATTCGCAGGGCACGTCTTTCAACGTCTGCCAAAAACCGGTTGAGTTCCTGTTCTCGCTGCAGCTCTTTCGCCCCCGTAAAATGGTCGCGGGTGGACGATACCGCAAATTCACATGCGCAAGTGCTCATCGTTTGCCAATTCCGGCATTCGAGCGCTTGAGATCCGTCTCATTCCTGTCAAACATCTTGACTCCAGCACGGGGTCTAATAACGTGTCACGCCTGTATAACGTCCGGGCAAACATCCGGTTGACCGGGAAAGGGCGCAATTGCGGCCCGATCGGCTTGACATAATGTCGTGTCCGGCAATTCCGGGTCGAAATTAAAAAACATATGTCTTTGTATTTAAACAATAAATGAACAAAGAGCTGATTTTGCGGGTCGCCATCAATGCGCCGCTTTCGCGACTCTTTGACTATCTGCCACCATCCTCTGCGCCTGCCCCGGCTCCTCCGCCCGGCTGCCGGGTTCTCGTGCCTTTCGGCCGGCAGCGACAGATCGGAATGGTCCTCGCCCATGAGACGCACAGTGAGCTGCCGCTGTCCAAACTGCGTCGCATCTTATCGACACTCGACGACGAAGCGATCCTCCGCGAGCCGGACCGGTGGCTGATCCGGTTTACGAGCGATTATTATCATCACCCCATCGGCGAAGTCGTTGCTGCAGCGTTGCCAGCGCTGTTGCGCCAGGGAAAAGCCCTCAATCCTGTCGTTCAGCGAGTTGCCATCACCGGCGAAGGCGCCGCTCAGTCCTTGTCCGCCGTCGCAAGTAAGGCGCCGCGCCAAGCAGAGCTTCTCGAGCTCCTTGGCGGCCATGCTAACGATGGCGTGAGATTCGATGTGCTCGACGAAGCCATGCCTGGATGGCGTCGTATCCGAAAGACCATGCTCGATAAATCATGGCTGCGGTTATTCGAAGCGCCGCCGGAACCGGACTTCGAACCGCAAACCGGAGACGCGACCGACGGTCCGACCCTGAATGTGGATCAAACTAAAGCGCTGGAAGTAGTCCGTAGCCAGCCGGGTTTTCATGTCTCATTGCTTGACGGCGTCACCGGCAGCGGCAAGACGGAAGTCTATTTGCGCCTCATGAAAGACGTTCTGGATGCAGGCCGTCAGGTGCTGGTGCTCGTTCCCGAGATCGGACTGACGCCGCAATTCGTTTCGCGCCTGAAAGAGCGCCTTGGCATCGAACCGGCCTTGCTGCATTCCTCGTTGCCCGACAGCATCAGATTGTCCGCGTGGCGCAGCGCGAGAAACGGATCCGCATCGCTCGTACTGGGTACGCGTTCGGCGGTTTTTGCGCCGCTAAAGAATCCGGGATTGATTGTCGTCGACGAAGAACATGACAGCTCGTTCAAGCAGCAGGAAGGCTTGCGTTATTCCGCGAGGGATCTCGCAATAGCCAAGGCAAAGCACCTGGGTGTTCCGATCGTACTCGGTTCGGCTACGCCCTCTATCGAATCACTGCAACATTGTACTGAGGGGATGTATCATCACGTCTCATTGCCATCTCGCGCTGGCAGTGCGGTACCTCCGTTGATGCGGCTTGTCGATCTCAATCAACAGCCCGCATACGACGGCATTAGCGTGCCTTTGCTCAATGCCATCGAAGAAAATCTGCAGGCCGGTGGGCAGGTCCTCATTTTTCTGAACAGACGGGGTTTCGCACCGACGTTGATATGTTCGAGCTGCGGCCATATTGCGGAATGCCGGCGATGTGATGCGCGCATGACCGTTCATGCCGGCGACCCGAAGCTTCTTTGCCATCACTGCGGCGCGAGTCGGCCGGTAGAATCCCGGTGCCCGGAATGTGGCGGGCCCTTCCGGCCCCTGGGCCAGGGTACGGAAAGGCTCGAAGAGTCACTTGCCCAGCAATTCCCGGACCGCAGGATTACGCGCATCGACAGCGACAGCACCCGACTGAAAGACACGATGAACGAGGCGCTGGCGCTGGCGATGAAGGGTGATGCAGATATTCTCGTCGGCACTCAAATGCTGTCGAAAGGCCATCACTTTCCGAACCTGACACTGGTGGGCGTTATCAATGCCGATCAGGGCCTCTTCGGGACGGATTTTCGATCGAGTGAACGGCTGGCGCAGAGCCTGATTCAGGTTGCCGGGCGCTCCGGCCGCGAACAGCGCCAGGGCGAAGTCATCATTCAGACGGCGTTCCCGAAGCACCCGTTCTGGGGCGAGTTGTTCAGGGGGGGTTATGAGCTCGTTGCCCGATTGGCGTTGCAGGAAAGATTGGCAGCCTCGTGGCCGCCTTTTTCACGGTTGGCTTTGATACGCGCGGCAGCACATAAACGTAGCGATACGCACCGGTTTCTGGAGGCCGCCCGGGGAAAAGCCGAGGCGGTGGGCTCGAGCAATGTCAGCATCCTGGGCCCCGTCAGCGCACCGATGGAGCGCAGGGCCGGCCGTTATCACGCACAGTTACTCCTGCAAAGTACCGACCGCCAGGCCCTGCATCGCTTGCTACAGGCGTTGCGACCCGAACTTGAAACCGATAAGACTGCCCGCCGCGTGCGCTGGTCCGTCGACGTAGACCCGATTGAGCTTTTCTGATGCCGCGTTAGAATGGCCGGCCCCGTCCCCAGCGCGCATACTTCACTCACGCGATTCCCAGGCACGCCATTGAAAAGCAATATTGCACATCTTGTCGAGCAGGCGCTTGCGCTTATGCCGGAGCTCGCAGACGCAACGGAAGTGTCGTCGATCAGCAAGTCCGTAGAACGTACGCGCGACTCCCGTCACGGTGACTTCACAACGAATATTGCGATGCGCCTTGCTAAATCCAACGGCAAGAATCCCAGAGAGCTTGCCGCACAAATCATCGAACATTTGCCTGCAAGCGAGCTCGTTGACAAAGTCGAGATTGCCGGCCCTGGATTTATCAATTTTCACGTTTCCAATGCGGCATTTCATCAGGAAATAGCCCGTATTCTCGACGATGGCGACAACTACGGCAGGCAGGAAGCGAAGGAAAACCCCCGCTATTTGCTTGAATTCGTATCTGCAAACCCGACCGGGCCCCTGCATGTCGGTCACGGCCGTCACGCAGCGTACGGCGCAACACTCGGCAACCTGATCGAAGCTATCGGCTACCCGGTCGACCGAGAGTACTACCTGAACGATGCGGGCCGACAAATGGATATTCTCGGCGTCAGCGTCTGGATCAGAATACTCGAGCAAAGTGGCGAGCGCGTACCTTTTCCGGAGGCAGGCTACAAAGGTGATTACATTGGCGAAATCGCTGCGTCTGTCGACAAGTCGCGATTACCCGAAGTAAGCGCCGACGAACTCTGTTCGGACCTGCCCCCGGATGCACCCGATGGCGACAAGGAAGAATTCATCGGCGCACTTATCCGGAAAGCCGGTGAACTTCTCGGTGAGGATCAGTTTCGGTATGTCCGACGTGAAGCGCATGCCAGGATCAGCGCGGACATCGAAGACGATCTGAGGGGCTTTGGCATCGAATTCGACCATTGGTTTTCCGAGCAAAGCCTGACCGACGACGGTCTGATCAGCGATGCGCTGCAAGTCCTTAGGGACCGTGGCATGCTTTATGAAAAAGACGGTGCGACATGGTTCCGGGCCACCGACTACGGCGACGAGAAAGATCGCGTCGTCGTCCGCGAAAGCGGCAAGACAACTTACTTTGCAGCCGATATCGCTTATCACTACGGCAAACGCAAACGGGGCTACGATCACTTGCTCGACGTTCTCGGATCGGATCACCATGGTTATGTCGCAAGGGTTCGTGCCGGCCTCGAGGCAATGGGCTATGCCGGCGACTGCCTGGAAGTCGAACTCGTTCAGTTTGTCAGCCTCTACCGCGCCGATAAGAAATTGTCGATGTCGACACGCTCAGGCAACTTTGTGACATTGCGCCAGCTGCGCGAGGAAGTCGGCAATGATGCCGCACGATTCTTTTATGTGATGCGATCGAACGATCAACATCTCGATTTCGATCTGGAGCTCGCAAAAAAACATTCGAACGATAACCCTGTCTATTACATACAGTATGCTCATGCTCGCGTCGCGAGCGTTTTCCGGCAGCTCGATGAAAAATCCTTGAAATGGGACAAAGGGTCCGGCCTCAAAAACCTTGCCGGTCTCGCCGAGACTCATGAGAAAGCGCTGATGCGCGGACTGAGTCGATACCCTGAGATCATTGCGCTCGCCGCAAACAACCGGGCGCCACAGCACCTTGTGCATTATCTTCGCGACCTTGCCAGCGAATTTCATACTTACTACAACGCGCACACATTCATTGTTGACGAAGAAGACCTGCGTAATGCGAGGCTCGTATTGATCGCCGCCACACGTCAGGTTATCGCCAATGGCCTGAGCGTCCTTGGCGTATCGGCACCGGACTCGATGTAAGACAATGGCCAGAAGACAGCGCAGACGAAAATCACACAAGGACGAGTATCCGGGCTGGGCCTGGATGATGTTCGGGCTCACAATCGGACTCTCGGTTGCATTCGCGATTTACATCAACGACCGCAGCCCGGACGTTCCCGAAGAAGCGCTCGCGCAGCAACCCGCATACATCGATAACAACAGGGAGCAAGCCACAGGTCAGTCGGAGCAGCCCCCCAAGTCGCGCTTCGATTTCTACAGCATGCTCCCCAATTTCGAGGTCATCATCCCGGAACACGAGCCCGATGTGCGGGCAGACTCCGGGCCTCAGGCTGTTGTCAAACCCGGCGTGTATGTTCTCCAGGCTGGCTCGTTTACTGAATACAAGGATGCCGATCGACGCAGGGCAAATCTTGCGCTGCAGGGAATCGAATCAAAGATTCAGCGCGTAATGATCGACGACAAGACCTACCACCGCGTCCGAATCGGCCCGATTGACGATCTCGATGAGCTGAACGTACTCCGAAGCCGCCTCCGGCAGGCGCAGATTGATGTGCTGAGAATCAGACTTGGCGACTAGTGGTCCAACCCGCCTTCTTCCCGCAGTCTTGTTAATCTCGGCGTGCGCGACTGCGCCGGAAAGCAAAACGCCGCAACTCGAAGAAGAAAGTATCGAAGTAATTTCCGACACAGTGCCAGTCCCGGCCGTGCCCAGCGAACATAAGGCAGAAATCAGGCTCACTATTGCCGCCGTCGGCGACATGATGCTTGGCACCGATTATCCGGAAAATCATCTTCCTGACGACGATGGCGTGGCTTTCCTTGCGGCCGTCACGCCGGTATTGTCCATGGCCGACATCACTTTCGGCAACCTGGAAGGCGTGTTAGTCGATGGCGGTGAGCCCGGCAAGAAATGCAGCAATCCGGCTGCCTGCTATCGGTTTCGCTCGCCACCGCGGTATGTCGAATATTTTGTGGCTGCCGGATTCGACGTGCTGAGTCTCGCCAATAATCACGCCCGGGACTTTGGCGAAGAGGGCCGCCTGGCCACGATGCAGACGCTCACCGCCGCAGGCATACACCACTCCGGCCTTGAAGGCGATTTCGCGAGTTTCACATCCAACGGTCTAAGCATTTCGTTAGTCGCGTTCGCAGTCACCAAGAACTCCAACCTGTTGCTTGACTACGACCTGTCAGCCCAGACGATTGCCGAGCAAGCACGCTCACATGACATCGTCATCGTATCTTTCCATGGCGGAGCCGAAGGAAGAAATATGACGCATGTGCCGTTTGACGAAGAGGAATATTACGGTGAACCGCGCGGCGATGTCGTCAAGTTCTCACGCATGATGGTCGACGCCGGTGCAGACCTGGTCATCGGCCATGGCCCGCATGTCGTGCGTGCGATGGAGCGCTACAAGGGCCGCCTGATCGCATACAGCCTCGGAAACTTCGCCACGTACTACGGCATCAGCGTTGAAGGCATCAAAGGGATCGCACCGATCCTGATCGCAACCATCGATGGAACAGGAAAATTCATCGAGGGCTGGATTCACTCAACCGAGCAAATCAGACCCGGCGGCCCGCAGATTGACGACGATCAGAAAGTGCTGAACCTGATTCGCGGATTGAGCGTTGAAGATTTTGCAAAGCCCGGTATCAGGTTTCTGCCTGACGGAAAAATAGTGCCGGCGCACAGAGCCGGCGGTTTGTTCTTCTGAAGAGGTGCCGCATAAAACCTGCTACGACGATTGAGGCTATGGGTTGTCAGCCTTCAGTAAAAAGGTGTCAGATTAATTTTTCTACTATATAAGGTGTCAGACCAGAGAAAAATAAATCTGACACCTTTTTAGACACGTCTTTACAAGCTAGTCTTCCGTGGCTACAGATTTGAAGTCGACGCCCAGCGAACGTAGCTTGCGATACAGATGGGTTCTTTCCATGCCCACGCGC
>JAZFPY010000306.1:0-2010 GCA_036444875.1 Woeseiaceae bacterium
GTCTGAAACCGGGAACCGTCACCTGCTCGGTACGGATACAGCCGCCCAAACGGTCGTTTCGCTCCAGTATGCAGACCTTGCGGCCTTGCCGCGCCAGTATCGCCGCGCACACCAGTGAATTAATACCGCTGCCGACGATGATGCAGTCGAAGCTCTTCATTCAAGCTGACCCTCGTCTTTCGAGTCGTCGGGGACAAGATGCGCGGGTTTGTATTCGCCCGAGTTCACCCATTGTAATAGCCCCTTGAGATGATCTTTGAACTGCTTCGCCTCTTCGGCAGAGAATTCACCCAGCGCGTCCCATTCGTGGGCTCGCGCGGCCGCAATCAGGGGAACGATTTTGTCCAGGCCTTGTTTCACGATCCAGTATCGCGTCTCGCCGGCGAAATCTTCGCCGCTGGTGATCCAGCCCTTGTCCTGCATGCTGCGAAGTAATCGGCTCAACTCGTTTTTTTCGGCCAGGACCATGTCACGCAGTTGTTCGAACGTGAGACCCTCGTGGTTCTCCGCCAGGCAGCACATGATTCGCCACTCAAACTGATGGACGCCCGCCTCATCGAGTACCACTTGGAACTGCGACCGGAAGCGCGCGGCCGTCTGCGTCAGTAGATAGTCGAGGTACTCCTCGACGAAATCCTGTCCGCCGTCCTCTTGCGTCTGTGTGACTCCGATCACCGGATGCGGCTGGGAGACCGCATATGAGCCTTTGTGAAAAACCAGGCCGGATCGCCCACTGGCTTCGAATGTCACGACTTCACCAACCAGGATCAGATGATCGCCACCTTCGTAGACAAAGGATTTCTTGCACTGAAAATAGGCGGCACAGCCGGCGAGAATAGGCGCGCCACCGACGCCTTCGGCGAAAGACACGCCCCGAAACTTATCCTTCACCCCACTCGTCGCGAAACGTTTCGACAGACTGACCTGATCGGCAGCCAGAACGTTGACCACGAAATGTTCGGCGGTCTCGTATACTTTGAGACTGTGGGTCCTTTTGTCCAGGCTCCATAGTACCAGTGGAGGATCCATGGATACGGAGTTAAAACTGTTCGCCGTGACGCCAATGTACTCGCCATTCTCATCGCGAGTCGTGACGATCGTGACACCGGTCGCGAAATGACCCAGGGCCTGTCTGAAAGAGTCTGTGTCGAGTGCGCCGCTGGTCATGACAGACCCCTGGGGACACTTACCCCGTGAGCTTCGAGATCTGATCGACGGTCTGTTCCGGACCCATCGCTGTATAACCGCCGTCCACAGCGATATCGGTGCCCGTTAGTCCCGACGCGTCATCGCTGCAAAGGAAGGCGACCGTCGCGCCAACTTCATCTGGCTCGACCAGCCTTCCGATCAGATGTAATGGTCCCGCGACATGGTCCGCATTGGCACGATTGTCACCACTGAGGTCCCTGATCACATTGGACCAGGTCCAACCCGGGGAGACCGAGTTTACGCGTATGTTGTCTGCCGCAAGATTTAGCGCCTGATTTCGTGTCATGCCAATGATTCCCGCCTTCGACACCGAATACAACATTCGACCCGGTTGTGCGAGCTTGCCACTGATGCTGCCGAAGTTGACGATTGCGCCTCCGCCACGCTCGCGCATATGAGGCACAACTTTCTGCACAAATATCGCACCGCCCACCAGGTTGACGTTCAGCGCGGTCAGCCACTCGTCGCGCGTGGAGTCGATCCCGTTGTCGAGATAAGTGCAGGCCACATTGATCAGGCAATCGATACCGCCGAACCGCTCGACCGTTGCGGCAATGCATGCGTCGATCTGTTCGTCATCGGTGATGTCGGTATGTTGGAAAACGACATCCGGACCCAGCTCTTCCGCGGCGCGCTCGCCTTCCTCATCGGCGATGTCGGCGAGGACGACTTTGGCGCCGCAATCTCTGAGTGCCTGCGCCGCTTTCCAGCCAATCATCGTGGCGCCGCCACTCACGATGGCAATCTTGTTGGTCAAATCCGCCATGCTGTTCTCCTTCTTTCTACGGCTACGATCTCGCT
>JAZFPY010000307.1:0-4569 GCA_036444875.1 Woeseiaceae bacterium
TGCATCACGGCGGCCGTGTTGCCCTGCTCGGAATTCCGCCCGAAGAAACCGCCATCGACTGGAGCGAAGTGATATTCAAGGGTCTGCTGCTAAAAGGAATATACGGACGCGAGATGTTCGAGACCTGGTACAAGATGACGAGTATGTTGCAGAGCGGCCTCGACATCAGCCCGGTCATCACCCACCACTTCGAAATGAACGACTATGAAGATGCTTTCCAGCTTATGGAGTCGGGGCAGTCCGGCAAGGTGATCCTGAACTGGAAGTAAGGACGGCCGCTCCTACGCATCACTCCTACGAATACGTTTTTATTCGAAGGCGCAAAAACAATGCGCATAGACGCCTTTTGGATCGTTGAAACGCAACACAGGCGCCAGCGCATTCTCGACGATTTCGACAAGACCTTGCACGGACTTCGCGGGTCTGCTGACGAGGCTTTGCGGCTCGATTCCGAGCCACATTGCCGAGCCCAGAAAATCGAGGACAAGCTGTTCACCCGGAGTCAGTTCCTTTTCGAACGATTTTCGACCGAAGGCTTCGGCGTCAAGGCTTGCGAGTTCCGCAGCAGCAGCGACAGCCTCATCGAGGTTGCCGATTTCGTCGATTAAGCCGAATCCCAGAGCATCCGCTCCGGTCCATACCTGGCCCTGTCCGATGTGATCGACCTCGATCTTATCGAGGTTGCGGTGTTCGGAGACTCTGCTGATAAATTCGTCGTAGCCCTTGTCGATGATTATCTGGAACAGCGCCTTGGCATCATCGGACATGGCCCGGTCGGGGCGCAACTGACCTGCCCAGGCCGTCGTTCCTACTCCGTCCGTCGCGATACCAAGCACCGCGAGAGATCGCTGGAACGTCGGGAACATGCCGAATATCCCGATCGAGCCGGTGATTGTTTTGGAATTCGCATAGATTTTGTCTGCCGCCATCGAAATCCAGTAACCACCCGAAGCAGCGACACTGCCCATGGACGCCACGACAGGCTTGCCGGCGTCTTTCAAGGCCACAATTTCATTACGGATTATCTCCGATGCGAACGCACTGCCGCCGGGACTGTCCACGCGAAGAACCACGGCTTTCACAGAGTCGTCGTTACGCGCACGGCGCAACAGACTGGCTGTAGAATCGCCCCCAATCAGTCCGGGTGCCTGAGTTCCGTTAAGAATCTCACCCGATGCCACAATGATCGCAATGTTCTCTTTGGCGGATTTGTCTCCTTTCAGGAGACGTGTCTGTGCCAGGAAGTCATCCAGCTCAATGGCGCGATACGAATCCGGACTCTTGGCGTCAACGCCGACATGCCCGATAATTATTGTGTTGAACTCTGCTCTTGTCAGCAGTCCGTCGATCAGGCCAAAGCTAAGTGCCAATGCGGCGATATCGCCATTCTCATTCCTCGCGTTCTCCAGGAGGTTCAGAGAGAATTCATCGATGACGCTAACATCGAAACCGCGGGCCGCAGCGACTTCCTCCCGGTAGGCCTTCCAAAGCTGGTCGAGCAACTCTGTGGTGGACTCGCGATCTTCCTCGGACATGTCCATTCGCATATACGGTTCGACAAATGACTTGTGCGTACCAACCTTGAAGATATTCCAGTCGATCCTGAGTTTGTCGATCGCGTCTTTGAAATAGTTCCGGTACACAGAAAAGCCCGGCAGAAACACCAGACCATCCGGGTGCAAATAAATTTCATCAGCATGCGAAGCGAGGTAGTAGGCCCGCTGATCCAGAAAATCCGCGTTCGCAATGACCGGTTTGCCCGAGGCACGAAATTCGTCCAATGCAGCGCCGATTCTGTGCAACTTGCTGAGACCTCCCCCGCGGAGACTACGCAGATCAAGCACGACCGCTTTGATGCGTGAATCATCTTTCGCATATTCGAGGCCGTCGACGATGTCCTGCACGAGCGTCTGTGGATCTTCATCGCCGAGCAGTCCGGCGATCGCGCGATCATAAGGATCGCCCGCCAATTGCTCGACCAGTACACCAACTGGCTGGATAATCAGCGCCGCTTCACTGGGCAATCTCGGTACAGTCGATGATATTGTTCCAAACACGATTGAAAAAATGAACAACAGAACCAGCAGGTGCAAAACCTTGCGGATGCCATCAACACCGGTCCACAATGCGGAAAAAATCTTCAGCACGGTATCGCGCATACTCATTCTTTACTCTCCATCTTTGCCAAAACGAAATATTCCTGCAATGATTCTCTGATCACCAGCCAATTTCGACCGAAATCGGCAATTCAAGGATGCTGGTAGCTAATTCGGTAAATGCTACCGGATTTGTCATCACTGACTAACATCGAACCGTCGTCAAGAAACAATAAATCCACTGGACGGCCCGAAACCTCGTCTCCCTTGAGCCAGCCATCCGCAAATACTTCGTATCCGGACGGCCCATTATCGCCCATTCGTACCAACATAATTCTGTAGCCGATCTTTTCCGACCGGTTCCAGGACCCGTGCTCGGCGATGAACAGCTGTCCCCGATATTTGGGTGGAAACATATCACCGGTATAAAATTTGAGTCCCAGCGCCGCCACGTGCGGCCCGAGCTTCAGAGCCGGAGCGGTGAAATCCCGGCAATTACCCTGCTCTCCGAATTCGGGGTCGCTGATCTCACCGGCGTGACAGAACGGATAACCGAAATGAGCGCCGAATGATCGGAGGTGATTAAGCTCGTCCGCTGGCACATCATCGCCGAGCATGTCCCGACCGTTGTCAGTGAACCACATTTCCCCGGTTTCCGGGTGCCAGGTAAATCCAACTGAATTTCGTACTCCGGTGGCAACGATTTCCTTTCCGGAACCGTCGGCGTTCAGTCGCGTTATGTTGCCAAATCCTTCTTTCTTGCAAATGTTGCATGGTACGCCGATGCTTATGTAGAGCTTGCCGTCAAGACCAAAGTCTATGTATCGCCAACCGTGGTGCCGTTCCGACGGAAAAGTCTCATTGACGACTTCCGGCTCGGGAATACTCTCGAGACTCGACTCGATGTCACTGTACCTGCTTATGCGTGAAACCTCGGCAACGTACAAATTGCCGTCGTGAAAAGCCACGCCGTTTGGCATATTCAAGTCTTTGGCAATAGTGACTACACGGGGCGCTTCGTTTTCACGCGCAACCACAGCATATACACGACCGTCTTTCCGGGTAGCGACAAAAATCGTCCCTTGTTCGCCTAACGCAAGAGAACGGGCGTTCGGAACTTCGTTCGTATAAAGCTCTATCGAGAATCCCGACGGCAAGCGAATATCATCCAAATCCGGGCCTGATTCTGCACTTGCCGACGATGTCAGGGTGAACACAAGCAGGGATCCAATTGCGAGTCCCGGTCGATTCATGATTTTTTCCTCAGCATTTTGTCCGTTATTGGTCTAACCTTGCCCGCTGCGGCCAAAGCCAGTCAAATCAAATATCTTCACCCAGGTACCAGAAAAAGAGACAAACTCGGCCAGTACATGATCAGAATTACTGATAACAAAAGAATCATCAGAAACGGGAATGTCGCTGAATAGACCGTCATTATGGGCTTGTCGAATCGATAGCTCGCGATAAACAGGTTCAACCCAACCGGTGGTGTCAGGTAACCCAATTGCATAGCGGCGAGGAATACTATCCCCAAGTGAACTTCGTTTATGCCGTACAGTGCTGCAATCGGCAAAATTAGCGGTACGATCAATACCGTGGCGGAAAAAATATCCAGAATTGCCCCAAGTATCAGCAGAAAAATTAGTAACAGAAACAGAAAACTTGCCTGACCGGTTACAAATGCCGATACGAATTCCAGTATTTTCTGCGGCACACCAGCATCGATCATGTAATTCGTTGACGCGAGGGACACGCCCAAAATAATGAGTATTCCCCCGACAAGCAGCATGGATTCACGCATGATGCGCGGCAGTTCCGACAGCTTTATTTCGCGATGAATGACGACTTCCACAATCAACACATACAATGCTGTGACAGCAGCAGCTTCCGAAACCGCAAAGAAGCCGGAATAAATTCCGCCGAGAACAACGATCGGGAGCGGTAACTCCCAAATCGACTCACGTAGTGACGCTCCAACTTTGCGCCATGAAAATGTAGCGAGCGGTTTTCGGTTAGTCCGATTGACCCAGAGGCTCCACCCCGACAACATGACCAGCATGAGTAAACCTGGCAGAATGCCGGCCCGAAACAGGTGGTCTATCGACACTCCGGCAACAATGCCGTAAAGGATAAGCGGCAGCGATGGCGCAAATAACAAACCCAGGCTGCCAGAGGTCGTGACAAGGCCGAGATTAAAATTGTCCGGGTAACCGTCTTGCTTTAACGCTGGATAGAGAATTGCGCCAAGAGCAATGATCGTGACGCCCGATGCTCCGGTAAATGCGGTGAAGAACGCACAGGCGCCCAGAGCTACAAGCGCGAGCCCACCGGGCATCCACCCCAGGACAGCACCCGTCAGGCGAACCAGCCGCTGCGGCGCGTTGCTCTCACTTAGCAAGTAGCCGGCAAAAGTAAACAGCGGTATCGCTGACAGAAACGGCATGCCTGCGATGCCAAGAATCTCGATGGCAAC